>JACMRI010000105.1 GCA_014376525.1 Bacteroidia bacterium
AAACATTTTAAACAATGCAATGAAGACTTACTCGCTAAGCGTACTGAAAAATTTCCTTACAACTCTCTGAATTCAAATCGACTTACGCTTCACTTGTCAATACGCTAATGAAACAGCGTAGTCCGAAAATTGCAGCTAACGTTTTCGCGCTTGGCGCAGTAAAGGCTTTCTAGGCGTTTAGTTGATTAAGCCTTTATTGTGCTAAGCGTGTGTTATATATTAGTGCGTGCCACACAGCACCACTTTGTTGTTCAAATTTATAACAAAGATTTAATGTTTACTAATTTCTTGTTGCTAGTTGTCTACCGAAAATGACAACCGCCTTTGTAGCAATTTGAAAAATTGCTTGTGTGCAGGAAAAATGGACAAGCTCTATTGCAAAATTTGCTTATGCGAAGGCTTTTGTGGGTTTTGCAATTGTGCTTGGCAATTGTGCTTAGATATTAATATATGCCTTTTTGGTTTAGTATATGTCAGTTTTAACAATTTTAACATTTGCATTCACTAGGTCTGCGGGTTTAGGTGCTTAGGCTGCGAGTTTCGTTGCTAGGTCTGCGGGTTTATAGGTAAGTTTGGTAGTTTCATGTACTTAGTCTGCCACTATATTTACTAAAATTGTTGTTATAGCTGTTAGGTCTGTGAGTTTAGTTGTAAAAACTGCCAAATTAGTCGCTTAGTCTGCGGATTTAGTTGATTGTCTTGCGATTTTAGTAATTACTCTTGATAATCGTGTAGCTTGGTCTGCGAGTTTGATTAGTTGATTGGTAATTTGTGGAATAAAAAAAAGAGAGTGGTAGCTCTCTTTTTTTAGGGTTGATGATTATGCTTTTTTCTTTTTTCGTTGTATTATTTTTACAAATTTAAGTTTTGTTACATAACTGTATTCAGCTTGCAATGCTTGGTTTGATTTTAGATATTTTTTTATTTTTAGAGTTATGTCGTACAAGCCTGTTTGTGGTGCATAATAAGATAGATTGCGTTGGTTACGTGCTTGGTTGAGTGCATTGGTTGCTGCTCCTGCTTGTAAATTAAGCGTTTCGATATTTGCGTGTTGTGCTTGTAGGGTTGCTATTTGTAATTCTGTTTCATTTGGTGTGTAAGTGGTGATGGTTTGTAATCGAAGTATTAAAAGATTGAAGTTTTTTTCGATGCTATCGAAACTTTGTTGTGATGTTGAGATTGGGTCGGTTGGTAGATTTGATGGGTCGGGTTCTGCTATTGGTGGTGCATTTGGGTTGGCTAATCTTACGGCTGCTTTTGATTTTATTTTAGCGACATCGCCGTGTATTTTTTTGACGAAGGCTTGTACGTCGTTAAATGTTTGTTGTGGCTCGTTGAGTTGTTGTACACTTGCATTAATTGATGTTACTAATTTATTGATTGGCTCGTAAGCTATTTCTCGAAGGTCGGATTTATCTTTATATATAGTGAGTTTACCTGCCCAGTTATCGAAATCGGTTTGACATAGAGCAACGAGCGTATTTAATGCTGATATACTTAGTAAGTTATTGCTTGGATTATATCCAGTGTTTAATTGAGTTAAGTAATCGGTTAATAATTTTAGGTTTGCTAAATTTTTGTAATGCCCTTTTTCTGTTTGAGATGCCATGATTTCAGAGTTTTAAATTGTTAGTTAAATAAATTTAGAGAATTTATTTTATAAAACGAAATGTGGCGGTGCTTATTGTATTGATTTGTGAGTTTTTAACGTTTATTTAATCAACGTTACATACCCATTCACTTTTTTTTGTTCGCCCAATACATTGGTGTATTGAAGGGTGTAAAAATAAACACCACCCGAACATTCTTCTCCACTTGTTGTATGTCCATCCCACAACATAGTTGTTTGATTTTTGAGCGATGTTGTTTGAATGATATTACCCCAACGGTTATATACATTAAAATCTGTGATAATATTGCCAAACCCTAAACTAAATTCCCACGCATCATTTACGCCATCACCGTTAGGTGTGAAAACGTTAGGAATAATAAACTCATCAACTGTGTTAATATAAGGGCAGGTATTAGTAACGGTTACTTTTACAGTATCGTAAGTAATAATATGGCATTGCGTTTTTTGTAAGACATACTTGGTAGTAATAGTTGGGGTAGCTAAAGGGAAAGCTACCGTATCAAAATTTAAACCTGTTTTTGAAAACCATTTATAGGTAGCACCAATGGCGCTATCGGCGCCTAGGCTTGCTATACCCCCACAATTAATAACGGTATCTCTGCCTGCTTGCGCCTTTGTTACCAGTTCTACGGAGACGTCGTCGAGGTAGTAATAGGGAGGGTAGTACCTATCATTTGGGTTTGTAGTAAGTTGGTCGTACAACGTATCTGTTAAACTTTGTGTACCAAAACAGCCTAAGGTCATGAAGTGTTCGCTTCCTGTTGATAAAAAAGAACCCTCTACTTTTGTCCAGTTTAGTGTATCTTTTATAAAAGACCCTAATGGGTTTTTTACTTGTGGAACAAGGTTGATAAATTTAGGGGAACCGCTACCATTTAACAATAGTCGATTGTTTGTAAACACGGCACCATATTGACTTAAAGCGAATGCAGAAAACGATGTTCTACTAACGAAAAACTGTACGCAATAATTCACATTTGGTTTTAAACTATCTCTCAAAGTACATTGTATATATTCTATATTATCAAAAAGTTGATTGGACAATACATTCATAAGGCCACCAACATAACCTAAACCCGTTCTTGGTTTTTGAAATCCTTTTACATTTTTAAAATTATAATTTAAAGTGGAACACCCGTTAAAATAATCTGGAGATGAATACACATCAAATGTACAATACCAATCTTTAACCGTTGGAAGAAAAGGGTTTGAATTACAGTCAGGAGAATAAGTATTAGGACAAGAATTATACTCTTCAAAACTCCAATTAGGGACTAAGTTGATTTGGGCATAACCCTCACCACCATCCCAGAAGGTGAGGAGTAAAATAAGAACAATCCTCACCCCAACCCTCCCCAAAGGAGAGGGAGATAGAACATTCACTATGTTTGTAACTAATTTTATCAGTCTGTTTTTCAAGGCAAGTAAAGATATAAAAAAAGTCCCTACTAAGCAGGGACTTTTTAGATGTAGGTTATTATTTAGTAATGACTAATTTACTTGTTTTTAGTACCATGCCTTGTTGCCTAATGGTATAAAAATAAATACCAGAGTTTAAGAACTCTAAACTCAAGGTTGTTTTATTATCACTTAGGGTTTTAGTTAATACCAACTCGCCTAATTGGTTAAATACAACTAACTCAGCAGCTTCGTTATCGTCGCCTTTAGTATATTCAATGGTTATATCCCTATTGGTAGGGTTAGGATATACAATTAACTCCTTAGGCTCTTGGGGTGCTAAAGCGTTATCTGTATTACCTAAGCGGTGGTTAGTACCAAATAATGGTACTGTGTTATCACATATACTGGTATAGGTTACGCGGTCGTAATACATTAATATACCACGTGCTTGGAAAACCGCATCACCCTCTAGGTTAGGACACTTAATAGCTAAGGTACGCAAATCGGCTAAGGTAGCACTATCAGGTTCTGCGTTTAGCATATTCATATAGGTGGTATTAAGTGTTTGTTTGTTGTACACTATATTACCTGTATTAGCAATGCTATTATTTAAGTTACGAGCAGTGTTTAATAAAGAGGTACTACCTGTAGCAATGGCCTTAAGCATCATACTATCTACCTGATAAAATTTACCAATGTGTGTAGCATTGGCACTATCCATAAAGGCTTTAATAATAGGGTCTGTACTTACATTAATGTTATTCAATTTAATGTTATGAAACAAGTGGCGCTTGCTAATAGCATACATATTAGCCGCATTGCCCGCAAAGCCGATGGTATTGCTAGCAATGTTGTTAGCATTTTGCATCCGTAGCAACGGGGTTGCAATGCCTGAATTACAATTTAAGTTCTGAGAGGGGAATGAGAATGGATTTCTTAATAAATAATGCGAACTACCTGTAAGAACCCCTGTTGCATTCGCAGGATCCAAGTAATATACATTCCCAGTAGGCATAATTCCTTTAGTATCCATAGTTGCATTTAATGCATTACTACCACTTGAGCTAAAGGTTTGCGGGTTTGTAGGGCTAAAGCCATGCCACTTGTTATCGCTGGCATAGTTTCCAAAAATGCTAAGGTACTGATTACCAATTTCAGCTTGGGCATCTAACCATATACCAATTTTACCATTGTTCATGTCGTTACCAATAATACCAAAGCCTGCGGTAGTAATGTTAGGCCCTTGAAACTTTAAACTAGCATACATATTATTTACACCATTACATAATAAACGAGGCGTAATATTTGTGTTTGCAAAAATACCATATTGCCACCATGCATTATTATCAGCGCTAGGTTTGTCTACATTATTGTTATACAAAAACGCCAAATTAGTATTTTCTATTCTAATACCAAACTGAAAATGATATGGTGTATTGTCAGGTGTTAAATGCACTTCGTTATCTGTAATTTGTGTGCTGTAAGTATTAGTAACATATATCCCATTAAAATAACCATTTATGTTGTTGTTATACAAATTGTATTTAGTGTAAGATGTAGTAACCACTTCGCTTACATTAATGCCAGTGTTGCTATTATATATTCCCACAGGTATGGTGTTAATTAAGGTGTTTTCGGTTATTTGGGAGTTTAAGCTAATGTTGTTATAAAATTGTATACCAAGTTGTGTGGCATTAATTTTATTACGGTCGACGGTAGCTGTTTTATTACGGTTGTTTGCGTTAACCGCAATAGCGGTATTGCTAAATATAAAATTATTATTACGCACAGTAAGTGCGGTAGCATAATTACTTATAACACCATTATAACACGTATTAAAATCATTAGCTTCGGCAACAGTACCACCAATTTTAACATCGCTTGGGTTTACTACATTTTGTAAACCTGTAGCGGCTCCTGCTATCAATACGCCAACATCACCTCGTCCATCCATATTGAAGAAGCTGTTTTTACGCACCCATAATTTAGAACGTGTAGCTATTATGCCATAATGTAATTTATCAAATATATTATTATCACCTATAATAACGTATTGATTGGTATTAGCAGGTGTTTTAGTTTGAATTAACGTAATACCGCTATACGGTTTAATGGTAACACCGTT
>JACMRI010000106.1 GCA_014376525.1 Bacteroidia bacterium
CTTACGTTTTCATTTGCGAACAATTTTTTCAATGTAAAACTATGTACTTTTATTACCTCGTCGTTGTTAGGGTTTAGTACTATTTTTTTTTGTACCACTATAAGATACGGTTCTACATAAAAATTACTTGGAGGTATATACAACGGCGTAAGCATGCCTATAGTTTCGTGCTCGTTTAGCGTACCCATTTCTTCGTTAAACTCACGTAGCGCAGTATGCAAATAGCTTTCGTCGTTTGGTTCTACTTTACCTCCAGGAAAACTTATCTGGTTGCCATGTACTCCGTAATTAGTGCGTTGCATTAAATATATACACCACTCATTTTCATCATTAAGATGCAAAGCCACACACACTGCCGATTGTTTTGCTGTGGCTTTATACTGTTCGGTATTGGCATACAATTTACGTATAGGTGGCGCCATTATATATTGCGCGTCTGCGCCTGGCAATTTATTTAGGTGGAGTTTTAGTTGTTTTATAGTTGTGTGCATTATAGTTTGTACCGATTATGATTTTTATATTAAATAGAGTAAATATTGATTATTAAAGCCCTAGCATCTACTGAAAATTTAAATAGTGGTTTAATTAATTTGCAAATGATAGTAAATATTAATGTGTTCGTTATTCTGTATAAACTCTATTGTTTTTTACAAAAAAGTAAATTGTACGAACGCACAAATCAATGGTATAATTATGAATAAGTATATTAAATATCAAACAAAATCGCCACAACTAATTTGTAGTTATGGCGATTTTAAAAAATATTTTTGTTATCGTAGCATAGTTATAGTTCCTGTTTTACGTACTCTACTACCTTTATTAGTAAGTACGTCAAGTGCATATATATATACGTCTTGTGGAGCATCTACACCGTTTTTATCTCCTTGCCAGCCTGGTTGCGTTTCTGTTCCATCATACACAAGCAAACCCCAACGGTCAAATACCTTTAATTGATAACTTTTTACACCCCATACTATAGGTTTAAACAAATCGTTTAATGTATTACCATTCGCCGTAAATGCGTTGGGTATGTATACGCCATAGTCTGTATTAACATTTATTAACACGGTATCTTTTTGTATGCAACCATTTAAGTCAGTGTAGGTTACAATAAAGCGAGTAGTTTCTTTGGGTTTTACATTGTTTTGCATACAAGTTACACAAGGAATTTCTGTACTTGGAGCCCAAGTATACACTCCTGTAGCGTCTCCTTGAACTATTATTTGTGCAGATTCTCCTACTAATATTGTAGTGTCTCCTGAAGCCTGTATTGGGTTAATAGGAGTTACATTTACATTTACACTTGCTGTATCTACACAACCATTTAATTGTACTAATAAATTATAAGTGGTAGAAATTTTAGGCGAAGCAAACGGATTATGTATTGTGCTATCTGACAATCCCAGTTTAGTGTTCCATACATAAGTACCACCTCCAGCTGCGCTTAATTGAATTCTTTTACCTTCGCATATAAAAACATCTTTTCCAGCATCAGCAAGTGGTTTGGGTTTAGTTGTTATAGTTATACTATCTTTTTTAATACACGATGTGGCAGGGTCGCTAGCTACAACGGTGTAAGTTTTAGTAGCTAAAGGAGTAGCGGTTACTGTTGTGCCAGTAGTGGTTGATAAACCTGATGCAGGACTCCACGTATACACGTTGGTGGGTGCTCCAGCAACAGTAAGTACTGCGCTCGAATCTTCGCATATTAGCGTTTGTACTAAAGCAAATGTAAATGTAGGTGTAGCATTTACTGCTAATGTTAATACTGCAGTATCAGGGCATTGATTAATGTCTAAACCTGCTATTATATAACTAGTAGTTGCTGTAGGAGTTAAATAAAAACTTGAACCTGCAATGGGTGTTAAATTATTGGGGAATGTACTTACTAAATCATAACCATATTGCGAACCTCCAGTTAGTGTAATAAGTATAGAGTCTCCGTTACAAATAGCTGCTGCATTAGGAGTTAGCGCTATGATAGGATTGGGCAGTACATTTAATGTTATTACTTTTGTAACCTTACACGCTAGTGTAGTGTTATAACCATTTACAATAATGGTAGTATTTACAAGTGGTTGCACAAGTACCGAGTTAGTACTTAACAAGTTTACAATAGCAGGATTAGTTTGCCAGTTATAATTGCTAGCACCATAAGCCTCTAGTACTGCAGTATCTCCCTTGCACAATGTTTTAGTTATGTAATTGGTAGTAACAATAGGCAAACCAGATACAGGTACGTGTATGTATTTGGTTTTGCGGCAACCATTAGCTGTTACGGTAAGCAAATATCCACCATTGGTAATATTACTTAATACACTAGTGGTGTTAGGTATTGTAGCGTTAGTTGTGCTATCGGCCCAAGCAAATGATATACCGCTTGCGCCACCAATAAGTATGCTTATAGCTCCATCAGCAGGGTTTTTGCCGCAAGTGTAAGGTGTAACTTGTGGTAAAATAGTAAATGGTGTACCGCTTACCGTTATATTTGTTGAGTCTATTAACACACAACCGTTACTGTTGGTATAGGTGCAATAGTATTTTGTGGGTACTGTTGGTTTTACATTTATTAACGTTTGTCCTATTGCAGTAAATCCTACCGGGCTACTTGTCCAGTTGGCAGGGAAGTTACTTGTAAGGTCAATAGAATCGCCTATACATATGCCCGGAAACTTTGGAGTAAGCACGAGCGCTTGTCCGTTTATGGTAACTGTTATACTGTCTTTGGTTACTAAACCTCCACAACCTGGGGTTTCTACATAGTACTTAGTGGTTTTGGTTGGTTGTACTATCTCATCGTCTGTAGTGCCAATGGTTGTTCCTGTTGCAGAGTCTTTCCATGTATAAGTTGCTCCTCCACTTGCTTTTAAGTGAAACGTATCGCCGGGGCATATAATTTTATCTGCTCTAACGCTTAAGGTACTAGAGTTTGGAAGTACTGTTATCGTTTGATTTTTTATGTTGTTGCACGCAACACCATTACCACCAAATAGTCCACTAAAAAACCCTGATATTTCGGCAGTACCCTGCATAGAAACGGTGTAAGTGCCTGGTGTAGTGTATGTGTGTGTTTGGTTGCCTGGGTTTCCGGACGCTGCAGGAGACCCATCTCCAAAGTTCCATATAAAATCAAATTCACTATCGTTATAAGTTGTTGGTTTACAGCTTGATCCACTACTACAACCACTATTGGTAGCGGCATCACAAAAGCCTGTTTTAGCAGTAAAAAAGTTTTTACAAATTCCTGGTATAACTGATGTATTAGTAAAGCTAATTGCTTGACCCGCACAAATACTTGTAGGAGCAAATGTAAAATTAGATTCCACGCCAGGTATAATCAACACATCTACCCCTGCTGTTCCAGCAGGGCAAGTTCCGTTTTGAACTGTAACATCATAATGAAATGTGCCTACAGTACCAGTAGGTATAGATATTGTTTGTGTGCTTGCCGTAAAACCTCCTGGCCCTGTCCAACTATACCCACTACCAGATGATGCTATTAGTGTTGCCGTTACTCCCTTGCATGCAGTATCTGTTCCGCTTATAATAACCGCACCAGCTGCAGGCGCTACGTTATTTATTAATATAGTACCAGTTGGGGTTGAATTTCCACACAAATCAGTAAGTGTGTTACCATCACTTCCTGTTTGTACATCAATACTCCACGGTCCGCCTCCTGTGAGTGGTGGTGTAGTGGTAAGTTGTACTTTTAATGATGATGTTCCGCAATCCAAGCCAATAGCACTATTTACAACATAAGGACCTCCTGTGCCTGTAAGTATAAAATCGCTACCATTGGCGGCTATACTTGTACATTTTATAGGCTCTTTAAAGGTTAAATTTACAATATTACTTCCGCAAGGAGATTCTGCAGTAGCGTTTAATGGCGGATTGTTATCAAATATATTAGCAGTACCTCCACTAAAATCTAAGGTGTAACCAGTAGCTGTAGAGCTATAATTACTTACTATAAGTACAAATGTATTGTTAGCTAACACATTTAACGGATTAGAAAACGGCGAGCCACCCGAACCCTCACTATTGTTAGACCCTGCCGATGATAAACCTGTGTTACCCGCCGTTGCCGAAAAATTGCACCGCACAGGAGTAATACCTCCGCTTGCAATATCAGCGCAACTTGCACCAGTAATGTTATACAACGCCCAGTCGTAATCTGCACTTGAGTTTATGGTCATGTTTAAACTACCTGCAGTTTGTGCAGTAAAAGTATACCAAACACTATTTTTTTCTTGCGATCCTAAGCAGCTGGAGTTACTTGGTATTTCTTGTGTGCTACCATTTCCCGAATATGATGCTGTTTGCGAATAATTGTTTTGACACACTGGTATAGCACTATTACATTGCTGTTCGGGTGCATTGGGCATACGATTAGCATTAAATGTAGCAATTTTGCTAGGGTCAAACTTAGTAACATCAAACCCAAATGTAGAAGAAACCGATTTTTCAAATAATCGATTTTCATACTTTGGGTCTCCACTTGCTTTTTGTATTAACTGTGCATTGCTCAATCCTATAAAATTATAGTAATTGTTTTGCGTTTTTAATACTTTTTTTAAGCTATCAATGTTAAGTGTTTGTGCAACAGCTGTGGTTGATACAAATAATATAGTAATATAGAGTAGCGTTTTTTTCATGTGTGTTGGTTAAAATTTTATTTCATTTAGTAAATATACTAAAAAAAACTACAGACTCAACAATTCCTCCTCCAGTTGTTTTATTTTGCTTTCGGCATCGGTTTTCTTTTTGTTTTCGTTGGCTATAAGCTCGGCTTTTGCATTGGCTACAAATTTTTCGTTAGATAATTTTATCATCACACTACTCAAAAAACCTTTGTTATATTCCAGTTCTTTGGTTAGTTTTTCACGCTCGGCTACCACGTCTATATTGCCTGTTAATGGTACATAAAACGATATTCCGTTAAGTGCTATGGCTATAGCTCCGTTAGGTTTTTCGGTGGCATTGCTTATAGCATCTATATTGGCTAATTTAATTACTACATCTTGCAATACGTTGGTGGTTGCGCTAAAATCATACGTAATGTTTAGCTTTTCCTTTGGCGAAATCCCTTTGCTATTGCGTACGTTGCGCAGTTCGCTTACTAAGTTTTGTGTAAACTCAAAATGCGCTAATTGTTCAGCATTTACTGCATTTACTACAGGCCAAGTACTTATAAGTATGGCTTCGGTTACGCTACGTTCTTTTATTATATGCCATAATTCTTCGGTAACAAATGGCATGAACGGATGCATTAGTTTTAATAATTTTTCGAAATAAATAATAGCTGTGTTGTAAGTAGTAACATCTACTGAGGCCGCTTCGCCGTTGGTGTAGGCAGGTTTTACCATTTCTAAATACCAAGCACAAAAATCGTCCCACACTAGTTTGTAAGTTGCCATAGCAGCATCGCTCATACGAAGCTTGTCGTAGTGATCGTTTATTATTACAAGTTGTTGGTTAAACTTACTCTCAAACCATTCGTTAGCAATAGTATTAACGGTAGGCGTAGCAAGGCTTGCATCCACTTTCCATTGTTGTATAAGGCGGTAAGCATTCCAAACTTTATTGGTAAAGTTGCGCCCTTGTTCGCAGTAGCTATCATCATACAATAAATCGTTACCAGCGGGCGAACACATAAGTAATCCCATACGCACACCATCTGCGCCAAATTGTGTTATAAGGTCGAGCGGGTCGGGGCTATTACCTAAGGATTTACTCATTTTACGCCCTTGTTTATCGCGCACAATACCAGTTAAATAAACACGTTTAAACGGCATTTCGCCTCTGTATTCATAACCTGCCATAACCATACGCGCTACCCAAAAAAACAATATTTCGGGAGCGGTTACTAAATCGTTGGTTGGGTAATAATAATTAATATCTGCCCCATCAGGATTTTTAAAACCATCAAACACGCTTATAGGCCACAACCACGAGCTAAACCAAGTGTCAAGCACATCTTCGTCTTGGTGTATATTTACGATAGATTGATTTTTATCCGTAAATAATTTTTCGGCTTCGGCTAAGGTGTTACATACCACGGTATCGCCGTCGGCATTGTACCAAGCAGGTATGCGTTGCCCCCACCACAACTGGCGACTAATGCACCAATCGTGTACGTTTTCCATCCAGTGGCGATACGTATTTTTAAACTTATCGGGGAACAACTGTATGTTGTCGTTCATTACATTTTCCAAAGCAGGCGTTGCCAAGTTTTCCATTTTAAGAAACCATTGCATAGATAGCTTTGGCTCTATAACGGCGTTGGTGCGCTCGCTGTAGCCTACTTTGTTTTTGGTGTTTTCTATTTTAACCACCAACTCTTTTTCGGTTAAATCTTTTATAATTTGCTTACGACATGCAAAACGGTCGAGCCCTACGTATAAGCCTGCCGCATCGCTTATTTTGCCTTCATTAGTAAGTACATCTATTGTTTTTAACTTATGTTTTATACCTAAGTTATAATCATTAATATCGTGCGCTGGCGTAACTTTAAGTACACCTGTTCCAAATTCTTTGTCTACATACTCATCGGCTATTACAGTAATGGTGCGGTTTACCAATGGTATGGTTACTTGCTTGCCAATGAATGGGTGGTAACGCTCGTCGGTAGGGTTTACGCACAATGCAGTATCGCCCATTATGGTTTCGGGGCGAGTGGTAGCCACAGTTAAAAATTCGGTAGTAGAACCTTGCAAATAATATTTAATGTACACCAATTGCGAATCGGCCTCTTTATGTATTACTTCCTCGTCCGAAAGGGCTGTTAAACCTTGTGGATCCCAATTTACCATACGCACACCACGGTAAATGTGCCCTTTGTTGTACATGTCAATAAACACATCTATTACGGCTTGGCTCATATTGTCTTCCATGGTAAAACGTGTACGATCCCAATCGCACGATGCGCCTAAGGTTTGTAATTGCTGCAGTATAATTCCTCCGTATTTTTCTTTCCATTCCCACGCATATTTCAAAAACTCTGTGCGTGACAAGTCGCTTTTGTTTATGCCTTTTTCTTTGAGCATAGCCACTACTTTGGCTTCAGTAGCAATGCTTGCATGGTCGGTACCTGGTACCCAGCAGGCGTTTTTGCCTTGCATACGTGCCTTGCGTATAAGTACGTCTTGTATGGTATTGTTAAGCATGTGCCCCATGTGCAACACGCCTGTAACATTGGGAGGAGGTATTACTATGGTGTAAGGCTCACGTTCATCGGGTGTAGATTTAAAGTACTTGTTAGTAAGCCAGTATTGGTACCAACGGTTTTCGGCAGTAGCCCAGTCAAAGTTTTTAGGTAGTTCCATTTGTAGATATGATTGAAGGGTGTGTTATAGATTTTAATATTAAAGTACTTGGGTTATTATCGTAATTTTGAACTGATGATATACCTTCATATAAGTTAGGGTTTATTCTAAATAAATAAAACTCATTTGCTTGTTCAAATTCACTTATTTCAGTAAAGGAAAGTTTATATAAACCATTTCCATTTTCATAAATCTTAATATATTTAATAAAATCACCGCCTCGATCTGAAAACACGCCCCCAGAACTTGAACCTAAATTACTAAAATGACCTCTCCATTTTTTTTTATGATTTGTAATTTTCGAATCAATTGAAATTTCCCAAAGGTCAAAAAAATTATTTTTTGTTTCAATAAAGAATATTGAATGATTTAAAGTTTTCTGTAGATTGTCAATCTCTTTCTGTAGTGTTTCTATTAGTTTATTTTGGGTTGTAACGACCTCAGACGCTCCATTTTCTAATTTATCGTATTTACTAATTAGTAAGTCTTTCAATTCAACTTCTTTTGAAAGTGTTCTTGTTGAATCTTGTAGTTTAGAATTGTCCATATTTATTTCTCTAATATTATTTTCGTTTTCGATAAATTGCTTTTTTTCTTCTCTATATTTAATATTAAGTTCATTGTAGGTAGTTTCTAATTTCAAATAATCGTTTGTAGATACAATCATATCTTTTTTTATTAAACGTAAAACCTTTGGTTTTAACTGTAGATTAACAAAAGTTCCTATTGCGTAAGTAATGGTGTTAAACAATTGATATGCAATATAAGAAACAAATGTCCAAATTATTGGATAGTAAAGTGTTTGCCATTTGTTAGATGTTAAAAAATAATTATCAACCCACATTAATCGGTCGTAAAAATTAAAGTCGGCATCAAAATTTAACAGGATAAAAATTAATCTCCAGTTAAAGCCTATCCATACTAAAATAAAAGTGCCGCTAAAAGCGGAATTTACTCTTTTACCTATTGTATCTTTTATGCTTTCTATTAATTCCATTTATGTTTTTTCTTAACTATTTTAATCTTACGTATCTAGAGACAAGGCAATGCCGTTGTCTCTACCGTGGTGTAAATATACGCCTTGCTATGTATAATGACAAATGGCGGGTGCTTATAAACTATGTGGGTTTATGGTTTTGAGGTTTGGTATTTGCGCAAAATCTTTGGTAATTAGTGTTGTAATTGCTAGCTCACATATAAGGGGTGTAGCAGCTATTAATAGCATCGAGTAATTTTCAAACGATGCGCTATTTTAATCAATGCACAAATTCGTTACGTTCTACATACTCTATTATTTTGGTTGCGATATCTACTTTGGTAGCATTTTCTATACCTTCTAAGCCTGGCGATGAATTTACCTCCATTACCAGTGGACCACGTGCAGATTGTAACATATCTACTCCTGCTATGTTTAAGCCTAATTTTTTGCACGCTTTTAGTGCGGTTCGTTTTTCCTCCATACTTAATTCTATTACTTGCGACGTTCCGCCACGGTGCAGGTTACTTCTAAATTCGCCCTCAGCACCTTGTCTACGCATAGCACCTACTATTTGTCCATCTACTACAAAAGCTCTAATATCAGCTCCTGCAGCTTCTTTAATAAATTCTTGCACGAGTATATTTGCATCTAAATCCATAAAAGCTTCAATCATAGATTTGGCTGATTTGTAAGTCTCCGCCAACACTACACCTATGCCTTGCGTACCCTCTAACAATTTTATAATGGCAGGCGCACCACCAACAGCACCAAGCAAACTATCAATATCGCTGCTGGTACTTGCAAATGCTGTTTTGGGCATACCCACATTAGCTTGCGATAGTAATTGTAAGCTACGCAGTTTGTCTCGTGAGCGAACTAGAGCCTGCGATTCTAAGGTGCTAAACACTTTCATTTGTTCAAACTGGCGCACTACTGCAGCACCATAAAAAGTAACCGATGCCCCAATACGAGGTATAATTGCATCAATGTTATCTATGTGTTTACCTCGGTATACTATAGCAGGGTGTCCTTTTTCTATAACCAATACACATTTTAAATGATCTACCAAAATCATTTCATGTCCACGCTGTTCGCCAGCTTCAATAATACGGCGGGTGGAGTACAACTTAGCGTTGCGAGAAAGCACTACTATTTTCATTACTAAAACACATTAATTTTTTTCATAAATCTATAAACAATTTTTAATAAAAATTGTAGTTGTATTTAGTAATTTGTAGGGGTTTGCCAGTAGGGCTATAAGTAGTTTGCCACTGCACGGTTATATCTAAATTATAGGTATAAGCATACTTGTAATCCACTTCGCTATCGGCACCAAGTGCTACACATTCTATTAACTGATTATTATCGTTGTAGGTAAAAGTAGTAATAGTATAAAGTTCGTTGTAGGCGTTGTATTCATTGGTTTTTATAATATTTGCATTTGCATCGTAAGTGTAAGTAATACGTGTATAACCAAATTCCGAATCGTACAAATCACAAGCTATTAATTGTAATTTACTGTTGTATTTGTAAATGTATTTTTCAAATGCTTTGCTAGATTTTACTATTAGTTTTTCGGCAATAGTACCTACCGATGTTTTTTTGTAATATACCTTTGTATTTGTGCTTTTGTGTGCTTCGTATAAGCGTGTTTCGGTTATGTAGTTATTTTCATCTACTATATTCGTTTCTTCACGTACAGCCTCGCCACCTAAACTGTAAGTTATGTTTTCTAGCAATATACCTTGAGGGTTAAATTTTTTGTAGGTGCTTTTTTTTCCTGGCAATACGAGTGCGCCATTGTTTAAATTATAAGTAGTACCCACTACATTTTTTATTTTGTGTTGCATAACCCACGCTTCGTCTGAAAAATAATCAAACGACTGTGCAAGTACGTTGCCAGTAAACACACAAAAAAATATACTAAATAAAGGTTTTAACACAGATAAATTAAAATTATAATAACACAAACATAACTATACTAAACTAATATACGAGAATAGGCTTACTAAAGATTGTGCCAATTCACATAATTTACACCACAAAAAATGAAACTGCATAAACGTACAAAATGCTATTAAAAGCGCAAAATATTGCATACATTCGCATTTTTAAAGCACAACCAAAATTTAATAATAATACTAAATACATCATGATTGAATCAATAACAAAGGTATTCACCAAATTTTTCGGAAAAAAATCGGACAGAGACGTAGCTTTAATACTACCAATAGTAGAATTAATAAATGCTGAATATGCCCAATTACAGGGTGTTACCAACGATGAGTTGCGTGCGTTTGTACAAATAATTCGTACTGAAATAAGTAATGTAATAGCTGCTGATGAGCAAGAAATAATTGCTTTAAAAAGTCAGGCAGAAAATTTAGATGAGGATAAAACTGATGAACAAGAAGCATTATACAAAAGAATAGATGTTCTTAAAAAACAAGTATTAGCTAGTGTTGCCGCTAAGTTAGACGAAGTGCAACCCAAAGTATTTGCCGCTGTAAAAGAAACTGCGCATCGCCTTGCTGAAAATAGCGAAATTATATACACCGCCAACGATCGCGACCGTGAACTGGCACGTACCAAAGACTTTGTAACAATTGAAGGCGACAAAGCTATATATAAAAATACGTGGCAAGCAGCTGGTAACAATGTATTGTGGAATATGATACATTATGACGTACAGTTAATAGGTGGTACAGTATTGCATCAAGGTAAAATATCTGAAATGGCTACTGGCGAGGG
Source organism: Bacteroidia bacterium (assembly GCA_014376525.1). Lineage (GTDB taxonomy): Bacteria > Bacteroidota > Bacteroidia > UBA4408 > UBA4408 > JACMRI01. The sequence continues at coordinate 11,056 of JACMRI010000106.1, forward strand.
TAAAACCTTAGTGGCTACATTGCCCGTATTCCTTAATGCTTTGAGCGGTAAAGGTGTACATTTGGTTACAGTAAATACGTATTTATCTAAACGTGATGCGGAGTGGAACGCACCATTATTTGAAATGCACGGCATACGTGTAGATTGTATTGATAAGCACGAGCCTAACTCGCAAGCCCGTCGTAACGCTTATTTGGCGGATGTTACCTACGGTACCAACAACGAATTTGGGTTTGATTATTTACGAGATAATATGGCTAGTAACTCAAGCGACTTAGTACAGCGTGAGCACTTTTATGCTATTGTTGATGAGGTGGATAGTGTATTAATAGACGATGCACGTACTCCATTAATTATAAGCGGACCTACACCCAACGGCGATATACATGAGTTTCTAGAATTAAAACCACGTGTTGAATTTATTGTAAATGCACAAAAAACATTAGTAAATACGTTCCTTGCCGATGCTAAACGTTTGTTAGCCGCAGGCACAAGCAAAACCGATCGTGAGCAAGGTAATATGTCACTATTGCGTGCGCACCGTGCTGCGCCTAAAAACAAGGCTACCATTAAGTTTTTGAGCGAGCCAAGTATGCGTGCCGAATTAACTAAAACCGAAGGCTTTTATATACAAGATAATAACCGCGAAATGCACCTAATAGATGCAGAGTTATTATACACCATTGACGAAAAAAATAACTCTATAGAACTTACCGAAAAAGGTATAAATATGATTACTGGTAACAGTAACGACGCTAGCTTTTTTATACTGCCCGATGTAGGTGCGCAAATAGTGGAGATTGAAAAATCGAGCCTTGCACCACAAGACAAAATAGAACGTAAAGACGCTCTAATGCGCGATTACTCTATAAAAGCCGACCGTATTCACTCGGTTAATCAACTGTTAAAATCGTATACATTGTTTGAGCGTGATGTGGAGTATGTGGTTATGGACAACAAAATTAAAATTGTAGATGAGCAAACAGGTCGTATACTTGATGGTCGTCGTTACAGCGATGGCTTGCACCAAGCCATAGAAGCTAAAGAAAACGTAACCATTGAAGCCGCAACACAAACCTACGCTACGGTAACGCTACAAAATTATTTTCGTATGTACCACAAGTTAGCAGGTATGACGGGTACTGCCGAAACCGAAGCAGGAGAGTTTATGGATATATACAAACTAGACGTAGTAGTAATACCTACTAACCGTGATATATCTCGTAAAGACAGCAACGACTTAGTATATAAAACTAAACGTGAAAAATACAACGCCGTTATTGAAGAAGTTACCAAATTGGTAGGCGATAATCGTTCGGTGTTGGTAGGTACTACCTCTGTGGAGATATCGGAGTTACTAAGTCGTATGCTTAAACAACGTAATATTAAACACAATGTATTAAATGCTAAATTACACCAAAAAGAAGCAGAAATTGTAGCATCGGCAGGGCAAACAGGAGCGGTAACTATTGCTACCAATATGGCGGGTCGTGGTACGGATATAAAATTAGCCAACGAAGTAAAATTGGCTGGAGGTCTTGCCATTATTGGTACTGAGCGCCATGATAGTCGCCGTGTAGACAGACAGTTACGTGGGCGTGCTGGTCGCCAGGGCGACCCTGGTTCGTCTCGTTTCTTTGTGTCGTTGGAAGATGACTTGATGCGCATGTTTGGTTCCGACCGTATATCTAAAATAATGGATAGAATGGGCTTAGAGGAAGGCGAAGTTATTGAACACAGTATGGTAACCAATAGTATAGAACGTGCACAAAAGAAAGTAGAAGAAAATAACTTTGGTTCTCGTAAGCGATTGTTAGAGTATGATGATGTAATGAACCAACAGCGCGAAGCCATATATACCAAGCGTCGCCACGCATTGTTTGGCGAAAAACTATCAGTAGATATTTCTAATATGGTGTATGATGTATGTTACGAAATTGCCGATGTATATTTGGCAGGAAAAGATTACGAAGGATTTGTATTAGAACTAATAAAAGTACTTTCGTTAGAATGCCCAATATCTCCCGAAGAATTTAACAAAAGCACCACTAATCAACTAGCCAATAAATTATACGATGTAATGATAAAAGGCTACACTAGCAAAAAACACATGCAAGCAGAGCAAGTGTTGCCAGTGGTAGTAAACGTGCACAAAAATTCGCCAGGTATTTACGAAAACATAATGATACCGTTTACCGATGGCATTAAACAATTAAACGTAATTACACCCATCCAAAAAACAATAGACAGCCAAGGACGTGAAGCATTAATATCGTTTGAAAAAGCAGTAATATTAAGCATGATAGACGATTCTTGGAAAGAGCATTTACGTGCAATGGACGAGTTAAAACAATCGGTACAAAATGCAGTGTACGAGCAAAAAGACCCACTATTGGTATATAAGTTTGAATCGTTTAAACTATTTAAACAAATGCTAATGAATGTAAACCGTGAGATAGTTTCGTTCTTAGTAAAAGCAGTAGTACCACTAGAGCAACAACAGCAAATACATGAAGTAGCGGCACCACAGCGTGAGCAAATAGAAATGCAAACGTCACGTGAGGAAGTGGGCGATGAGGAAGCGCAAGCACCCGAAGCACCCAAACAACAACCCATGCGTGCCGAAATAAAAATAGGACGAAACGACTTATGCCCTTGCGGTAGTGGCAAAAAATATAAAAGTTGCCATGGGGTTAATGTTTAAAAAATAAAGAGTAAAGGGTACTGAGAATCTAACATCAAAGCAAAAATTAATGTTGTTTTATATCCATTGTAAATTTTCTAACAATGAGTATCACTTAATTAAAATATTTGATAGGTGGGATTTTCCATGTGAATTAGCTTCTAATTTAGAACCTCTTATTGAAAATCAATTTATTCTAACGTTAAAAAACAATGCGGGTTTAAACTATTTTTACTCAACAAAAAAAGGAGAAGAGTATATTAGTAAAAAATGCTTTTTAGATAATATAATAAGCTATGTTGAAACACTTGAAAAATCTACCTTTTTAATGTCAATTACCTGTAAATTGATTGAAACTTATAATGAGCAAAACTAAAAAAGGCAGTCCTAAATATGGGAGTATTCCTAAAGCATTTAAAAAACTACAAAATAAAAGTCATAAAATGCGTGTAAAGAAAAACAGTAAAGCAATTACATTGAACCCTGAAGTAGGGAATGAAATACGTTTACGCAAAACACATTCTTGGAATTATTTGTAGAATTAGATATTAATGCCTCCCAAAATAACCAACGCTATAACACAGCCTAACTTTGTGTTGAATATAGAATTTGACAACAAAATTTGAAAATCGTTTTCGGTAGCGCCTTACTTGCAGTAAACTGTGTTTAAGCCTCTAGCCAACGAAGTGTTTTTTAAAAGCTTAACAATAAAATATAATACCATTGTGTGGGGGCAAGACGAATCTATTGATTTTGACCCATACACACTTTGGACAGAGAGTATAGAAATTTAATTATATAAATAATACCGTCTTGAACATCTAGTATGAGTGTTGGGCAATTATTTTTATTTGATTAAAAAGAAATATAATAGTTAATATTTAAGTTACTATTTTGGTTAATTATGTTTATTTTTAATTTTTAA
>JACMRI010000107.1 GCA_014376525.1 Bacteroidia bacterium
ATTTTAAAACTCTTAAATTAACATCAAACATTAATAATTAAGCCATCGTATGCTAAAAACACATTGCTTGGCAACTCATTATTTACATCATTATGTGTTCCTAATTGGTGCGAAATATGTGTAAAATAAGCAATGCGAGGTTTTATTAATTCTACTAAATTTAGAGCTTGTTGTAAGTTAAAGTGTGACACATGGTCTTCTCTCCGCAAAGCGTTTAAAACCAATACATCAGTACCTTTTATTTTTTGAAGCTCGGTTTCACTTATATAATTAGCGTCGGTTATGTACGTAAAATTCCCAACTCTAAAACCCAACACAGGCATTTTTGCGTGCATTACTTGTATAGGTGTTAGTGTTATATTTTCTACGTTAAAATTATTTTGGTGGCTTATAGTATTAAAATTTATTTGTGGTACACTAGTATAATTTGCAATTTCAAATACATATGCAAACTCGGCTCTAATGGCGTTTTGCACACGTTCTGTAGCGTATAAGTTAACGGCTTTACGGGTTTTAAAGTTAAATGCACGTATATCGTCCATACCTGCTAAGTGGTCTTTGTGTTCGTGTGTATAAACTATACCATCAATATGATTTATATTTTCACGGAGCATTTGTTGCCTAAAATCAGTTCCCGTATCAATTACTATTTGAGTACCATTATGTTCAATAAACACACTACTGCGCAAGCGTTTGTCTTTGGTATTAGTACTAGTGCACACTTCGCAATTACAGCCTATTAGCGGAACTCCCTGCGATGTGCCTGTACCCAAAAATCGTATAACCATTTTAGTGCAAATAATATAAATTAGTAATAACGATATTCATTACTTGTAAGCAAACTATAATAAAACATTTGCGCTGTAAGTGTAGCGTTTGCTGCTATGTAAGTAGTTAAATATTGCACTTCATACTCAGTAGGCTCACGTACCAATAATGTTTTGTAGGCCTGTGTAATAAATGTTTTTGGGTCGTTACGCATTACTGCAGTAGTGCCAAGTAATGGTGTAGGAGCATTAAAAAAATTTCGCACTATAACATCTTCTATCAGTTTTTTATCAGCAAATGCACTGTAACTATTGTTAAGTGTTACTAATTTACCACTAGGTATGGTGTTACCAAACAAATCACTATAAGCTATTGATATAAACTCAGTAGAAGTTTTTTGTGCAGACTTATTACCAGTGTTTTTCTTAGCCGTTACCGTATTTACGTTATAGGTATATACTTTTTCTTTTTTGCAAGCACTAAATGTTATTACAAAAAAAACATTTAAAAGTATACCTAATTTTAGTTTATTTAATACCCACATATTCATTGCTTATAAGTATAGTTAGTTGTAATTGTTGATAGTTATTACTTGTTAAATATTGTTGTGTAAGTGTTGATAATTCTACAGTTGTAGCATTTCTATACAAGTAACGTTTTATTAAATCGCGCACTTGCCCTTCGAAATAATTGTTACTTGCCATAACTATTGTTAAAAAATCTTTTTTTGATTTTCCTCCTTTAAATAAAAGTGACCTTGACTGACCGTCCACCATTTCTATACCATTTTTCAACTCGTCGTTACTAGGATATCTAAACATAAAGTGATCAAACACTGAAGTAACAAAATTTTGGGTACCCATATTTATTCCATCATAAAAAACATTAAAGCAACAGCGTCTATGCATTTCTTGCATGTTCAATGTACTATTAGCTAATTGTGTAGGTATGCGTTGTAAGTTTACCAAGTTGTCATAACTTTCTTGTATTGCAAACCAAATAGCTCGCTTGGTGGTATCTTGCAATTGTATCGAATCTGATTTACGGAGCCCTTCTATATCGGTCGTATCAAAGTTGTTTAGCAACTGGGTACGTGCTATGCTGTACAAGCGTTGTTTGTATTCTGCTGTGGTTTGCAGTTGCTGTATAAATGTGGTACGTACTGCTATACTTGCTTTTGCATTAACCAACTGCATACTATAAATACCCTGCTCTGTTGCGCTAGGTTTACGCCCCAACAATGATATGTAGGCTTTGTTAATATAATTATCTATAAGTACGGTATTTACCGTAGTATCATTAGGGGCATTGTTATTATCTATAATAATATTTTCTGTTTTTTTCTTACAAGAAATTAGTATTGTAGTAGCAACTATCAGTAAAAAAATTATTTTTTTCATTATGTAAATTTTACTTTTTATAAAAGTAAATAAAAATGCGAAACAAAACGTAAGTTTTGTTTCGCATTTTGAGTAAGTAAACTAAGTAAAATTATTTTTTGCTTGGTTTGTTTACTGTTTCAGATAATTCAGTACCTGGTTTGAATTTAACAACTTTTTTAGCTTTGATGTTAATTTCTTTTCCTGTTTGTGGATTGCGACCTTTACGAGCAGCACGAGCTACTACTGTAAATGAACCGAAACCAACTAAACCTAAACGGTCACCTTTTTTCAAAGTTTTAGAAATAGCTTCGATAGTTGCATCTAATGCACGACCTGCGTCAGCTTTAGTTAATTCTGCTCCTGTTGCAATTGCTTCAATTAATTCTGCTTTGTTCATGTTGTTATATTTTTGGGTTAGTAATTATTTACTGTGTCAAATATAGGCTACTAGTGCATTTGAGCAAACATAAATTGTAAAAAAAACGGGTATTGTTAATAAAATAGAGCTATTGTTAATAATAATGAGTTAAAACTGCCGTTTAACGGTCATTTACATACAATAAACGGCACACAAACAATGTAAAATAACATTAAAAAATATAAAAATGTATTTGTGTTAATTAAATAACACTGTAAGTATAATTACTTTGTAGTAGTTTTTTATTTTTACAACACACTTATTCTTAACTAACTATGAACAGTATATATATAACTGCCGCACAAGCTCGCATTGCCGAATTATCAACGCTTTTAGAAATACATAATTACAATTATTATCAACTATCTGGCTCAACAATATCAGTAGTTCCTATAAGTGACTATGCGTTTGATACTTTGCTAAATGAACTTATACAATTAGAACAACAATATCCACAATTACAATTGCCTACATCGCCTACGCAACGTGTGGGAGGGAGTATTACCAAGTCGTTTAACACCGTTAAGCACCAATACCCTATGCTATCATTGAGTAATACGTATACTATTGAAGACTTATTAGCTTTTGATGAACGCATAAAAAAAGGTTTACTAACTGATGAATATGAGTATGTGTGCGAGCTTAAATACGACGGTGTAGCCATAGGCATAAAATATAAAAATGGAGTACTACAACAAGCTGTAACTAGAGGCGATGGCACGCAGGGCGATGATGTTACTAATAATGTTAAAACAATTAAAACCATTCCATTACATCTTACGCAAGGCACGTACCCCAATGAGTTTGAAATACGTGGCGAAATATTTATGCCACACCAAGTATTTACACAACTTAATGCAGCGCGTGAGGCTATTGGCGATGCCCTTATGGCAAACCCTCGTAACGCAGCAAGTGGCTCGCTCAAAATGCAAGATTCAGCACAAGTTGCACAGCGCAAATTAGATTGTTTTTTATATTTTTTATATACACCCGATAGCAATTATGCCACACACGAACAAAGCCTGCAAGCTGCTAATAGCTGGGGCTTTAAGGTGGGTAATTATTATAAAAAATGCACTACAATTAACGATGTAATAGCGTACATAAACCACTGGGATTCGGCACGTTTTAATTTACCATTTGACATTGACGGTATTGTGATAAAAATAAATAGTGTGGCTCAACAAAAAACATTAGGATTTACTTCTAAAAATCCACGTTGGGCAACTTCATATAAATTTAAACCACAACAAGTAGCCACACAATTATTAAACGTAAGCTATCAAGTGGGGCGTACTGGCAATGTTACACCTGTGGCTAATCTTGAGCCAGTGCTTGTAAGTGGCTCCACTGTAAGGCGTGCTACGTTGCACAACAGTGATTTTATGACGGAACTAGACCTCCGCTTTAACGATTATGTATATGTAGAAAAAGGAGGCGAAATTATACCTAAAATAATGGGAGTAGATTTAAGCCGAAGAGCCACAGATGCTAAACCTTTTATATTCATACATCGTTGCCCCGAATGTGGAAGCACCCTAGTGCGTGTTGAAGGAGAAGCTAACCATTATTGTATGAACGAAGATATTTGCGCACCACAAATAAAAGGTAAGATGATTCATTTTGTGGGACGTAAAATGATGAACATAGATGGACTTGGAGAGGAATCAATAGAAACATTATTCGAACAAAAACTACTACATAATTACGCTGATATTTATGAATTGAAAGCGGAGCAATTACTAGCTATTGAACGCTTTGGGCAAAAAACAGTAGATAATTTATTAGCAGGAATTGAAGCCAGTAAACAAGTACCGTTCGAGCGTGTATTGTTTGCCTTAGGCATACGCCATGTAGGCGAAAATACTGCCAAAAAGCTAGCGCATTATTTTCATAATTTAATCAAATTTAAAGCGGCAACGTTGGAAGAGCTTACGCAAGTGGGCGAAGTAGGAGATAAGATTGCGGTAAGCATTAGGGCGTATTTTAACAATGAAGCGCAACAAACTATACTAAAACGCTTGGTAAATGCGGGTTTGCAGTTTGCATTACACGAAGATACTTTAGTCACTAAAACCAATAAACTAGCAGGAAAAACTTTAGTAGTATCGGGGGTGTTTACTGTAGAAAGAGATACCATTAAACAATTAATAGAACAAAATGGAGGTAAACTTTCGGGGAGTATATCGGGCAAAACAAGCTATGTAGTAGCAGGCGATAATATGGGACCCGAAAAACTTAAAAAAGCCGAAAGCCTTGGTGTTGCTATTATAAGCGAGCAACAACTTATGGAGTTGATAGCTTAAGAATTTAAAATAGTTATCTATTTTTCATTATATTTACATATAAGCATTACTGAAAAAACGTAGTATATTTAGCCATTGCAAATTACTACACTAATTTATATTATGACAGCTACCTTACTTACTCCTCATTTGCTGGACAGAAATAGTTACTTGTTAAGATAGAATTTTGCACTAGTAACTGTGTTTCTTATTTTTTTATTTAATTAAATATATATTAATTTATTTCGCATTTTTATAGCATTTTGATGTAAATATTTTTGTGTTTAATACTGCGTCAGAATCGCTCTATGTAAATATTATTAATGGCTCTACCATTGCAGTTTATACTTATTTACATATTATTTTTATTTAGTAAATTAGAGTAAAAATTACTTGTAAACTTGTGCACTTGCTTCCTTGGACACTATTAATTATTTCGGGGTCACCGTGAATTGATATTGCCTTTAATTAAACAACAGTAATCATTAATAAAATTTGCAAACAAATCCTCGCCCTAAAAGCCGCTAACCCTTATGCAGACACCACAAAGCTAGAGCAACAAATAGACGAAATGGTGTACAACTTGCGAACTTACGTCAAATGGATTAGCAATAATAGAAAAATAAATAGGGTGATAACTAACATATTTGTTAGTTATTGTTAAAAAAATAATACATTTGTATCAACATGCTTACCCCGCTTCCCATTAGAACAGCGCGCTCAGGGTAAGCTTTTTGCATTTTACACATGGCATTAGTACAATTTAATAAATTACCATTAACTTACAACCAACAAATAGCACTACTAAAAGCTCGTGGCTTAGTTATAGATGATATTGCTGAAACTAAACGATTGTTAGAAAACATAAGCTATTACAGATTAAGTGGTTATTGGCATCCATTATTAGATAATAAAGAAGCGCATGTATTTAAAGTAAATGCAAATTTTAGAGATGCGTATAATTTATACTGTTTTGACAACGAATTAAAATTGTTGGTTTTGAAAGAAATTGAGCAAATTGAAATCGCCATTCGCGCTAAAATGGTGTATGTACTATCTCTTGAGCACGGTGCATTTTGGCACGAGAACCAATATCTTTTCTCAAGCGAAAAAACATACACCAAAACTATCAATAATATTGAAAAGGAGTGTGAAAGAAGTGATGAAGAATTTAATAAATCATTTCAAAAAAAATACACCAATAATTTACCCCCAAGTTGGATACTTGCTGAACTTATATCATTTGGAACATTATCATTTTTGTACCGCAATCTAAAGCCATCAATACCAAAAAGAACAATAGCAAACCATTTTGGATTAAATGAAAAAACGTTTTCGTCATGGGTGCATAGCCTTGTTTACATGCGTAATATATGTGCACACCATTCTAGATTATGGAATAAAGACATTCGCATACAGCCTGTTAATCCTAATAGACCTAAACGTAATTGGTTGGAAAATAAAGAAGTCGTAAATAATAAGTCATTTTACTTATTATCAACTATAGCCTATTTCTTGCAAACGGTAGAGCCTAAAAATGAGTTTACAAATAGTATACATAAATTATTAAAACGCTACCCTAATAGCGATGTTAAAGCAATGGGCTTTCCTAAAGAATGGCAACAAGAAAAACTTTGGCGAAAAAAATAAAACAATTTAATTCAAAATCCACTCCAAAGTCTCACCTCGAAATAATTAAAAGTAACAAACCACAATTAACATTAAACAAAATGCCAACTTCAACTCTTACTTACTTAGGTAACTTACGCACACAAGCCACACACGTGGCATCGGGCACTACTATTATAACAGATGCCCCTATTGATAACCACGGTAAAGGCGAATCCTATAGCCCTACTGATATAGTAAGCACCGCCCTTGCAAGCTGTATGCTTACCATTATGGGTATTGCCAGTAATACGCACCACATAAATATAGTAGGTACTACTGCCAACGTTACCAAAATAATGAGTACTGATACGCCTCGCCGTATTGCAGAAATAATAGTAGATATACAATTTCCTAACATAGTAAACTATAGCGCAAAAGAAAAGCAGCTCTTAGAAAGAGCTGCTTTAACGTGTCCTGTTAGTTTAAGTTTACACCCTGAGGTAAAACAAACCTTACAATTTAGATACGAGTAGTTGCTTGGCTTGGTGCTTTACCGTAAGCGGGGCAACGCTCGTGGCTTTTGCAAGCTGATATAGTTACTGCTATTACTACTAATGTAGCTAAAATGGTTATGCTCTTTTTCATGGGGCTCAGGTATTAAGTATTATTTATAATTTTTTACTAAAATACTAATTGTTTTCAATTTGTAGGCTAAATCTTATTATTAACACGATTAATAATCTACATCATTATTAATATTGCTTATTTTACGCTACTTGTGCTATATTTACACTGTTAATAAAAAATAAATTATACTCTATGCGTATTTACCCCAATTGTTTAAAAACTACTTTGTTTGCTAGTATTTTACTTGCTTTTTCGTGTACTGATGAAAGCACCACATCTCCTACACCTCCAGTTACAGATGCGCCTGTTGCTATATACGTACCAGCATTTAATGCGGATAGTGCCTTTGGGTATGTGCAAGCGCAAGTTAATTTTGGTCCTCGTGTGCCCAATACCAAAGCACATGAAACCTGCAAAAATTATTTGATAAGCTCACTTAAAAGCTACAATTGCAGTGTTACCGCACAAACGTATACCGTAACGGCTTACGACACCAAAAAACTAAAAGGCACTAACGTAATAGCTGCTATAAACCCTACAGTAAAAGAAAACCGAATACTACTAAGCGCTCACTGGGACACTCGCCCTGTTGCCGACCAAGATAATCAAAAACAAACCGAACCCATAGACGGCGCTAACGACGCAGGTAGCGGTGTAGCTGTGCTTATGGAAATTGCACGCGTATTACAAACTGATACTACATTTAAACTAGGGGTAGATATTATACTATGGGATTGCGAAGATTACGGACAACCCGCCAACTCGGGCTTTCCCAACATGGAAGACAGCTATTGTTTAGGATCGCAATATTGGGCTAAAAATAAACCAATAGATTATCAACCAAAATTTGGTGTTAACCTAGATATGGTAGGTGCGCCAGGTACAGTGTTTTATAAAGATGGCGTATCGTTACAGTATGCCTTTGGAGTAGTAGAAAAAGTATGGAAAGCCGCTGCTAATGCTGGTTTTGGTAATGTGTTTGTAAATAATACAACTGGCGCAACTATGACTGATGATCACTTGTATGTAAATACCATTGCAAAAATTCCGTGTATAGATATTATACACCACGATGCAAGTACACCAAGCAATTTTCCAATATCTTGGCACACACACAACGACAACATTAATGCTATTGATAAAAATTCGTTAAAAGCTGTAGGGCAAACCTTGTTGCAAATGTTGTACGAAGAACAAGAAATAATTAAGAAAAACGCCAACTAATTTACACGCCAAAATATGTTGTTAAAAATATTATTAGCCGAAGACGAAGAAAATATTGCCTCCACCATTGTACTTAATTTGGAATTAGAGGGCTATATGGTAAGCCATGCTAGCAAAGGAAAGCAAGCGCTTGAGTTAGCAACAAAAAAACATTACGACTTAATAATATTAGACGTGATGCTCCCCGAAATGGACGGCTTTACTATATGCGAAGGCATACGTAAAGCGGGCATAACTACACCTATATTATTCCTCACGGCCAAAGGCACAAGTACAGATAGAGTGTTGGGTTTAAAATTGGGAGCCGATGATTATTTAACTAAACCATTTGATTTGGAGGAGTTTTTATTACGCATAAAAAATTTATTAAAACGAAATCCAGCGGTAAATGATACTAGCAACATTTATTCATTTAATAACAACACCATTAACTACATAAGCTACGAAATTACCAATAGTAAAGGCGAAGTAAGTACTGTAAGCAAGCGAGAAATGGAGTTGCTAAAACTACTTATACAACGTGCTAACCAAGTAATATCGCGAGAAGAAATATTGGAGCGTTTATGGAACGATGAATCTTTGCCAACTCCACGTACTATTGATAATTTTATACTTTCGTACCGCAAATTATTTGAGCAAAATAGTAAAGAACCACAGCACTTTCATAGTATACGTGGCGTAGGCTACAAGTTTACACCTTAATAGTATTACATCGTGAATAACTCCTCATTACAAAGCATAAATCAAACTGTTGATACCAACAAAAGCACGGGCTTAAAAAAGTTTTTTTCGTTCCTAGGGCCTGCCTACATGGTAAGCGTAGGCTACATGGATCCAGGCAACTGGGCTACTGATATAGCAGGGGGCTCACAGTTTGGTTACAAGCTTATATGGGTTTTGTTAATGAGTAATCTTATAGCTCAATTGTTACAAAGTTTGAGTGCACGTTTAGGTTTGGTAAGTGGTTTGGATTTGGCGCAAGCCAGTAGAAAAAGCTACAATAAAGGTGTAAATATATGCCTATACATATTAGCCGAAATAGCAATAGCCGCCTGCGATTTGGCAGAGGTAATAGGTATGGCAATAGGTTTAAAATTGTTGTTTGGTATGCCATTAATGTATGGCGTACTCATATCGGTATTAGATACTTTTTTGTTATTAGTACTTTTAAATTATGGTGTACGCAAGCTCGAAGCTTTTATAATAGCCTTAGTTACTATTATTGGTGTGTCTTTTTTGGTACAAATGATTATAGCACAGCCAGTATTAACTGATGTAATGCAAGGCTTTATACCTACCGCACTTAACCACGACGCCTTGTACATAAGCATCGGTATTATTGGCGCTACGGTTATGCCACATAATTTATATTTGCACTCATCATTGGTGCAAACACGCAAGTTTGAACGCACCATTCCCGAAATCAAAAAAGCCATAAAGTACAATTTTATTGATAGCACTATTGCACTTAACGTAGCTTTTTTTATAAATGCAGCATTACTCATACTTGCGGCGGCTACGTTTTACAAAGTAGGTATGCACCAAGTGTCGGACTTGCAAGAGGCACACCGATTATTACAACCTATATTAGGCAGTAAATATGCACCTATGTTGTTTGCTATTGCACTTATTGCAGCTGGGCAATCCTCTACCATTACTGGTACGCTTGCAGGGCAAATAGTTATGGAGGGGCACATTAACTTACGAATGCAGCCGTGGGTACGCCGCATTATTACACGTGTGTTGGCAGTAATACCTGCATTATTTGTATTGGTATATTATGGCGAAAGTAAAGCAACCGAAATGCTTATAGGAAGCCAAGTTATATTGAGTTTGCAATTGGGCTTTGCCGTAATACCACTTATACGTTATGTAAGTAGCAAAACAACTATGAACACGTTTGCTATAAGCCTTAAAACAAAAATCACTGCATGGATATGTGCAGCAATTATTGTTGCATTAAATTTAAAGTTAGTGGGCGAACAATTACAAAATATGTACACCCAAAGCATTGTTAATCCTATATTATTTTATGTATTGATTCTTCCATTGACCCTGGCAATATTGGCTTTACTGGTGTATATAACTTTTGTACCTCTTAAATTAGATGCGCCGCAAGCCAATCTTGAAGGGATGCACGAGCGTACTAACGAATTAGAACTACACGTAAAATCTCCGTATAAAAACATAGCCATAGCAGTAGATTTTAGTAACATGGACGATAAAGCCGTAAGCCATGCCATAGCGCAAGGAGGACTATTAGCTAGTTACACACTTATACACGTAGTAGAAACGGTAGGTGCATTAGTATTTGGTAAAGATGTAGACGATAAAGAAACGCAAGATGATTTAGTACACATTAATGGGTATATAGCGCAATTACAAGCTAAGGGTTATACGGTTAATTATAAATTATCGTTCGGTAATCCTAAAAAAGCAATACCCACTACGGTTAATGAACTTAGCTGCGACTTACTGGTAATGGGCGTTCACGGACATAATACCTTTATGGATTTGATACTAGGCACAACTGTAGAAACAGTACGCCACAACATAAAAGTACCTTTGCTTATTGTAAATTAATATTTGTAATCAACTTATTTATACAGTCCAATGCAACATCAACACTATATGCAACGTGCCTTACAACTTGCGGCGCAGGCTAAGGGAAACGTGGCTCCAAACCCTATGGTAGGTTGTGTAATAGTATATAATGATGTAATAATAGCGGAGGATTATCATCGTAATTATGGGCAAGCACACGCTGAGGTAAATGCCATAAATAAAATTAAAGAAAAAAACATATTAGCGCAATGCACCGTGTATGTAAGCCTAGAGCCTTGCGCACACTTTGGCAAAACGCCTCCATGTGCTAACTTACTTATACAGCATAATGTAAAACATGTTGTAGTAGCCACCTTAGACCCTAACCCGTTAGTAGCTGGTAAAGGAGTAGCTATGCTCCGCAAGGCAGGTATAACAGTTGAAGTAGGTGTTTTGGAAAACGAAGCTAAGCAATTAAACAAACGTTTTTTTGTAAATCAAACAACACAATTACCTTTCATAGTTTTAAAATATGCACAAAGCCAAAACGGTTACATAGCAGCTATAACTACTAATGGCAAACAACCTGTAGCTATAACCAACGCTCATACCAACCAACTAATGCACCAATTACGTGCAACTGAGCAAGCCATAATGGTAGGCTACAATACAGTACTTATAGACAATCCGTCGCTTACTACACGCTTAATAGCTGGTAAAAATCCTACTCGAATAGTTATAGATTATGATTCAAGTTTACCATTAACCAGTTTCTTTTTTGATAATAACGCCAAGGTAATTGTAATTAATAGACTTAAAACCAAAGTGGTACAACACATTAATTACTTACAAATAAAAAAAGAAGATAGCCTCCAATCTATTTTTAAACTGTTATACTTACAAAATATATCCAGTATTATAATAGAAGGTGGTACCCAACTTTTGCAACGCTGTATTGATGACAACTTGTGGCACGAAGCCATTGTTATAACAAGCAACGTAGTTATTAATAACGGTTACTCAGCACCTGTATTTAACAGAAAAAAATGTACACGTATTACTAAGGTATTAAATGATACAATTGCATATTATAATTCAAACTTATAACTTACTTAGCAAAAGAATATTATACATAAACTAATAAATGTGCGTTAAGATGTGAATAACATTGTGTTATAATACAGTGTATATAAATAAAAAAAGCTCAAATTTGTTAATACATCATTTAAAGCAATTTAATTGAATATTAAGTACTGTAAATAATTATACATAAAAACACATTACAAAAAAACTAATGAAGATGAATCCTAAAGGCAAACTAATCATTATTGGGGGGGCGGTTGATAAAGGAAGTTTTACCGAAAAAAACTTTGATTCAAATATTGAAAACAATATTAATTTTTTTGAAGAGCGCATTTTAAAACGTATTTTAAAAGAATCTAAACATGGTAACCATTCTCGCGTTGAAGTTATAACCACTGCATCAAAAATACCTGATAGTGTAGGCCCTGAATATTTACGCGCTTTTGAATATTTTGGTGCTTCTAACGTGGGTGTACTTAAAATAGAAAACAGAGAAGATGCCAACAATCCAGAAGTGGTAGAACGTATGAAAGCTGCTGATACAGTAATGTTTACAGGTGGCGACCAACTACGTTTAACATCAATATTAGGAGGTACTCAGTTTGAAGAGGTATTGTTGCACAAGTATCTACACGAAGAGTTTGTATATGCGGGTACATCGGCAGGAGCAGCTGCAGCTAGCAACAGTATGATATACCAAGGTAGTAGCAGCGAAGCATTACGCAAAGGCGAAGTAAAAATAGCAAGTGGTTTAGGTTTAATAAACGATGTAATTATTGATACACATTTTGTACAACGTGGGCGAATTGGTCGTTTGTTCCAGGCCGTTACCGCTAACCCTAAAGTACTAGGTATAGGCTTAGGAGAAGACACTGGTTTACTAATCATTAATGCGCACATGGAAGCAATAGGATCTGGTTTGGTAATATTAGTTGACGGTAGAAGCATACGCAGCACCAACCTTACGCAAGTAGAATTAGGGCAGCCCATAAGCATAGAAAACTTAGTAGTACACGTATTGGGTAATCATGATTTGTACGACTTAAAAACCCACAAAATGACTATTAGAGAGGGCGTATCTCAATAATAAAAAATACCATTACACAGTACTAATGAAACACTTAATAATAGGGCTTGGTAACGTAGGCAATGAATACGCACATACACGCCACAACATAGGATTTGATGTGTTAGATGCTTTGATAAAAGGCACTGACGCATCATTTTCTATTAACCGCCACGCACATGTAGCACACCTTAAACACAAAGGGCAAACAATTGTATTAGTAAAACCTACTACCTATATGAACCTAAGTGGCAAAGCGGTAAAGTATTGGATGCAGGCCGAAAATATAGAATTAGAAAACGTGTTAGTTATTGTTGATGATTTGGCTTTGCCAGTAGGTGCAATACGTATTCGTACCAAAGGCTCAGATGCTGGACACAACGGACTTAAAGATATACAAGCCACACTTAATACCAACGAATATACACGTGTGCGTTTTGGTATAGGAAATGATTACCCTAAAGGACAACAAGCCAATTTTGTATTAAGCAAATTTAAACCCGATGAACAAATTATCATTAACGAAAAAATAAATGTGTGTGTTGATGTTATAAAATCGTTTTGCACAGCAGGCATTAATAATACAATGAACGCATTTAATAATAAGTAAATTTATATTGTTTTTAAAATCTATAATTATGTGTAAAACTATTTTGTTAATTTCATTTGTGTTACTATCTACTGTTGGTTTCAGCCAAACTAATTGTGGTACAGTACATCTTAACCAAAGTGTAAAAATAACGCAACAAATAGAGTTGTATCAACAACAAAATGAAATGCTAAAAAAAACGAAAGGGTATAGAGTACAAATACATTTTGGCAGCAATAGAGCCATAGCTAGCGAAGCCAAAACGAAATTTTTGCAAATGGAAAACAAGCATGTGGCTTACGAAATATATCAGCAGCCTAACTACAAAGTACGTGTGGGCGATTTTAGAACACGCATTGAAGCCTATCAATTCTTGCAAGAAATACACACTACTTTTCCCAATTCTTTTTTGGTAGAAGATGATATAAATTTTCCTCCGCTTAATTAATTCCTACCATTTTTTTTAGTAATTTTAACACAAAAAATATATAAATGCCATTTAATAACTTTACTGCTTACATAGCCGAATTTGTAAGCGCACATACCAAAAACGAAATGCTTATATTTATTTCGGCACCGTTGCAAACCATTTTTATTTGTACCGAAATACTATTAAGTAACCTGCACGACCGTAAATTTTATACCATTAAAGATACCATTACCAATTTGTATTTGATGGTACTCAACTTTGGCTTAGATGTACTATTATTAGCAGTTGTAACCTTACCTATACTTACGTGGGCATGTCAATATCATTTATTTACTATTAACAATAGTATTGCGTATTGGTTGGTATTGTTGGTTGCCGAAGATTTTATGTTTTACTGGGAACATTATTTTGATCATCGCATACGCTTTTTTTGGGCCGTACACGCCACACACCACAGCTCCGACTTTTATAACCTTACGGTAGGTTTTCGTAGTAGTGTATTTCAACCCTTATATCGTTTTGTTTATTTTTTACCCTTAGCGCTAATGGGCTTTAAAGCCTTAGATATAATGTTTATGTACAGTTTTACTCAAATATATGGCATACTAATACATACCCAAGGTGTACATAAATTGGGTTTTTTGGAGCATATACTGGCTACACCAAGCCACCACCGTGTGCACCACGCTAGTAACACCAAGTATTTAGATAAAAACATGGGTATGGTATTTATATTTTGGGACAAATTATTTGGTACGTTTCAACCGGAACTATCCGAAAAAGAATATCAAAAAATAGAATATGGTTTAACCCACAAATTAGCAGACACAGGCCCGATAAACACTATGTTTCATGAGTTTATTGGCATAGCCGATGATTGGAAACGTAATGTTGATTTTAAAACAAAACTACATTATACATTTATGCCTCCAGGTTGGAGCCACGATGGTAGTCGCCAAACAAGCAAGGAACTTCAAGCCGAAGAATTACTTGCCGAGCGAGGACGTAAATAGTTATGCACATTAGACTAATGCAAGCAAAAAGTTATTTTTACAATGGCTTTATGCAATTAGTAACTAATAACGGTTACTTACTTATATTAGCCACATTGCTATCTGTAGTATTAAGTAATTCGGGGTGGGGCGCGCACTATTTGCATGCTATACACATGCCTTTATTTTCATTTGTACCCAACAGTTCTGCCGAATGGTGCGTGAATGATGTGTTAATGACTTTCTTTTTTTTGATAGTAGCCATTGAACTCAAATACGAACTTACACAAGGCGCACTCAATACCATTAAACTTGCTGCAATGCCTATATATGCAGCAGTTGGCGGTATGTTAGTACCCGCATTTATTTTTTATTTGTTTAACATAGGTAGCGCAACTGCAAATGGTTGGGCTATACCAATGGCTACTGATATTGCTTTTGCATTGGCATTATACAATGTATTTGGCAATAAACTTCCGCCGTATTTAAAAATAATATTATCAGCCCTTGCAGTAGTTGATGATTTTGGTTCTATACTTGCTATAGCCTTATTTTACTCTAACTCTGCGCCATCATTAGTTTACGGAATACTTACTTTAGTAATCATAGCAGTACTTATATTGGGTAGTAAAAAAAACATTCATGCCGTATTTTATATAGTGATGCTTACTGTATTATGGTGGTGTATGTATAACATCGGTGTACACCCTACTATGAGCGCCGTAGCAGTAGGCTTAATAGCACCTTACCACATTACAAGCCAATGGTTACATGTACTTCACAAGTGGGTATATTACTTAATAGTACCTTTGTTTGCAATGCTTAATACCGCCATAGTTATTGATGCTACAGCATTACAATCGTGTTTAACATCTACTTTAGTATGGGGAGTTATAGCAGGATTAGTAGTAGGTAAGCCATTGGGTATAGTACTTGGTGTATATGCAAGTAAAACATTAGGTTGGGCAAAATTGCCAGCTAACATTAGTGTTAAGCATATACTTATGATGGGTATATTGGCAGGTATTGGTTTTACGGTAAGTTTATTTATAAGTAGTTTAGCATTTGGCAACTCAACTATATTGCTCACTCAAGCACGTATTGCAGTTCTGGTAGCGGGTGTATTTACTGTAATTGTAGGCAAAATGATGAGTGTTTTTTTTAAAGCATAATTTTAAATACGCTTTAACTTTTTATATTTTACGTAAGTATAATACGCGTTATAATAACAAAGATATAAACCGTTTTTGCCATCTAAAAAACCTAAGCGAAACACATAGTTTTTTACAAATTTAAACACAGGATTAATATATAAATTAATGCCATTTGCTCGCTTGCCCAATTGTGCATAAGCCTTGGCACTAAGGCTTGTAAAGTATTCTTGTTGTTTATGATATTGTGCTTTACTATTATAACTATAATGCAATATATCGGCTTTAATAGTAGCAATGCTAATGCTATTAGTTAGCTTATATTCATCGTGCGGATTAATACCTTGCCAACTACCTTTGGTACTATTCCATAGGCGCAATTTTTTATCGGGATACCAACCGCTGTGGTGTATCCATTGCCCACAAAAACTGGTAAGACGGTGCATATAATAACCATCGAGCAGCGTACTTATTTTTAATTTTTTAATGGCTGCAATTAATTCAGTACTCAATTCTTCGTCAGCATCTAACGATAGTATGTAGGTGTGTTTTGCTTGTGTTATGGCCCAGTTTTTTTGTTCAATATGTCCTTCAAAAACATGCTCTATTACATTAGCTCCAAGGCTTGTGGCTAATTGTTGTGTGCCGTCGGTACTAAACGAATCCACTATTATTATTTCATCAGCTATTGTTTGTACACTTGCTATGCAACGTGCAATGTTGTTAATTTCGTTATAAGTAATTATTACTACAGATATAGGTGTGTACATAGTTTATCTTAAGCGTTTTATTATACGTTTGGAACTTGCTAAAAACTTAACCAATGGGCGGTTAAAATTTTTGCTGTACATATAATACGTAACATCATTCGCCCCAAAACCTTTGTTAAACTGTGCTAATGTAGTGGCGTTGCTTCCGCCAAAATCTAATAATTGATGTGTGTTGCAATACGTATTTATTACACTATCAAACAATAAGTGCATAGCGCCTAAGCTACGCCCAATGGGCAATGTAGCGCCTTTCAAAAATAATAACTCATTGCCCTGTGTTATAAAACAAGCGGTTGCTGCAAGCTGATAATCGGTAGTGTAGGCATTTACAATAAACCCCTCGTTGCGTGCTAAAGCAGTGTTTATAAGTCTTTGCATAGTATCTAAGTTAGCATCGGTAAATACTTCGTACTTTAAATTGTGTTTTATAATTTGTGTAAATGCAGGCACGTCATCGCTATCTTCTAAGCTAATAGTAGCAGTTGCTTTTTTTATATTTCGCTTGTGATTAGTGCTATACCCATCGTGCAATACATCATAGTTACCATTCATAGGCAATACCTGCTTTACACGAGTACTCACACTTTGGCGCACATTAAACTCTAATTTTTGTGCTGATGTATAACGTATCAGTTTAAATAATTTATTGAGGTAATGTGTAATGGCTTTAGCGTAATTTTTATTGCCATACACGCCCATTTGTGGAGTAAACACAGGGTTTTGCAACGATTTTACAGCGAGTACTTTGCCATAACATACTGCGCACACCGCTTCGTAATCGTTTACAATTACGGCTTGCCAGTTAGCATCTACAGCGTTTAAATACCAAGTGTAGCCAAATACGGCATCGTAGGTTTCGGCGTCCAGTAATGCATTCCATTTTATGGTATCTATTTTACTATTGTGTACAAGTGTAATATTCATAATTTTGCTATTGTGGCGAGCCTTGCGGCGTGTATAATGTTATTTTTTTTGTTTGATAATTAATAATCATCCACTCTTGTAATTTGGCGGCTTCTATTAAGTAAGATGTTGCGTTACCTATTTTTATTTTGCGCATTATACCATCATTTATAAATACGTTTTCAAACGCTAAACATTGTCTCTTTGCCGAATATTCAGGATTATGAACCTTAGTAGTAGCAATATGTACAGCGTTATTTTTGTCTGTTAGCGTTACGTTAAATTCTTGCGCATCATAAACAGGATATATAAAATGTTCAACCGCATCTTCCAATGTATGAAAGTTAGTAAGGCTGTTTAAGTCCACCCCAAGCAATAGTATTTTACCATGGGCTTTGCACAACTTGTAAAATGGCGAATGTTCATTATAAGGGGTAAGCTGCCCTAAATGTGTATTGGTAATATAATCGGCATATGCACCCAAAGCACATACACTATCGGTAGCATGCAAACTCCTGTGTGTGGCGTATTGTGTGCGAAACACTTCGGTAATAATACCCATACTTGATTGGGTATTGTGGTAGTTAAACATGGTGTTATGTAGTAAGTAATCTTTGTTATATCCCTTAGCAGGAAATGCAGGCATAAGTAATGTTCCGTTAGTCCCAAGGGTTTTAATAAGAGCTTGTATAACTGTAGTTGCACCGTGTTGCACATAACCAATTTTACGCAAACTACTATGCACCAATAGACTATCGCCTTGGCTTATGCCTGCTTGTTTTAGCTGTGTTATTAATTGTGTTTCGGTAATAAGCTCTCCTTTTATTTTTTTGGAAAATATACCAGCACGATGTTTTAATCGCCATACTTTACGTAGCAATGGAAGTAGTTGTGGAGGTATTATTTTTTTTAAAAGCGAGAGCACTGCGTTCTATTTTTTATTTGATTCTGTAAAGTTAATTAAGCATTCGTATATTTGATTGTTAATACTATCATTAGTATATATTGGTGTAAACTGCGCGTAACCTACTACATCGTTGGTATTCATGTCTATAACTTAGGTGTAGTATTGGTATAGTTCGCCTATATCTAGCGTGTCGGTATAGGCATCAACATCGCAGTAAGCAAAATACCCCTGATGCATGGCTTTGTCGTACAATTACTTGTACATTGGTGGTAGGGTAGTGTACACATTGCTGTACATGGTGTCCAAATCGTGAAAGGGCGAGTAATTAATGTATTGCGCTTGTGCACTGTTGTTGTGTAACGCAAAAGCTGGGCTTAATGTTATACTTAATAAAATTTTTCTCATTTTGATTCTTATTTAGTTGTTAATTAATAATTGATGGTGTAATAGCCAGTGTCGTTCTGTAGTATTATTTTGTTGTTAAAATTTTCTTTTTGTATTCGCACACCATTTTTACATAATATCCATGCAAACCCCCCCCCTAGAACGGCGGGGTTTTCGGAGTTTTTATTGCCAGTAAAACCTCTAAAAACGATGTTGTTTTGATTGCCCATATAACGTGCGTCAAAATTCCCACTCAATATTAAACTATCTCTATCATTTAAATAGTTTACATTATTAAGTGTTAGCACTACAGGGTATATACGGTATGCACCAAGTGTGAATATATTTCGCTTATCGCTTATTTTGCCTGTGTTACGCCCATCACTCATATCTGTACGCACGAGAATAAATCCATTTTGGTCGGGCAGGTAAGTTAGCATGTCCATTTTACGGTATGCCTTACGGTTTACTTCTAGTTCGAGGTTAAACTTACCATCGGCATCGGTTAATGTGCATACGGTTTGTTCGCCAGTAGAGGTGTTGCCACCTGCACCAAAGTTTACACTACTGCTTTTGTAGTAGGTATCCATACATACGCGCACACCCGCTAGTGGTACTTCGCCCTCGTTATATTGCCAATTGGCTATTTCTATTACTTGCCCTTTGCTACTTATTGTTTTGTTTTTGCTACAAGAAGTTAATAATGTAATGGCTATTAGGGTTATGGTTAGTGTTTTCATGGTTATAAGGTTTTAACAATTAAATATTAGACTAATGTATTCATAAATCTTAGTAAAGTGTGTAGGTGTTTTTTGTTCTACCCCTGTCTCTATTATGTAGAGGGTTAAAAAAAGAGCGAGAGACAGTTGCTAATACTCGTAGTAGAGGAGGTAAAAATCCTTTAAGCAAATTATAAAGCAACGCTCACGCCTTAGACGTGAACTTTTTCTCCCTACTTGTTGAATTTTCTTACCTTTCTACCACAGGATGATATAGCAGACGCTATTTATAATTGATGCAAGGGTGGTTTAAATTTTGTAAGTGCGCAAATTTATTTTTGCACGTGTGCCTAACTTATTATTAAAATCGTGCCTATTTATATTAAATTTGTCTTCAAAATTAAAACTAAATCTTAACCCCACCTTACACATGTTATTTAAAGCCGCATTACATCTACACCTTACCTCGGTAATTTTATTTTTGCTATTATACATAGTAAAAACGTATTTATTAGTAAGTAATAAAGATGAGCAACTACAAAAAATACGCAAAACAACACGCATACCCGAAATGATAATAAGCACCTTGTTCCTAGTAACAGGCGTTTACATGGCATTTAACTATCCGTTAAACGTTATGTTTTGGATTAAAATGGTGTTTGTATTTGCATCAATACCACTGGCGGTTATTGCGTATAAAAGAAACAACAAAGCCCTTGCAGTAGTATCGTTACTTATGATAATAGCTGCCTATGGTTGTGCCGAAATGATTAAAAAACAAAATGCAAAGCCCATTACCGCAGTAGCTACCACAAGCGTTGATACTGATATAAACGCACATGAAATATACACAAGTAACTGCGCCAACTGCCACGGCGAGCAAGGTAACTTAATGCTTGCAGGCGCTACTAATTTACAAACAAGTACGCTTACACAACCCGAAATGGTAATGCAAATAACCAACGGAAAAGGCGCTATGCCTGCGTTTGGAGAGCAACTTAATGATGCGCAAATAAATGCGGTGGCAGAATATATAGTAACATTGCGTAAATAAAACTACGCCTATCCCCTAAAATACTATGATTGAGAAACGAGTAATAAAACAAGGCGATGTGCCCGAGCGCGCAATATTGGTAGGTGTTACTACCCAATTGCAAACGGAGGCTAGCACCACCGAATATCTAAACGAGTTAGAGTTTTTGGCACATACCGCTGGTGCTGTGGTTATAAAACGCTTTACTCAAAAAATGGAAAAGCCCGATTCTAAATTATTTGTAGGTTCGGGTAAGGCGCAACAAATAGCCATATATGCGTACGAAAATAATATTGATTGTATATTGTTTGATGACGAACTTACGCCATCGCAACAAAAAAACTTAGAGCGAGAAATAGAAGAGCAAGCAAAACTAAAAGCCATATACAACGCACAACAAGCAGGGTTACCAGCCCCCAAAGCCGATAAGGAATTTACTGTAAATATAAAAGTGGTAGATAGAACCCGCTTAATACTGGATATATTTGCGCAACGTGCCCGTACTGCCTATGCGCAAACGCAAGTGCAGTTGGCTCAATACCAATATTTATTACCTCGTTTATCGCGTATGTGGAGCCACCTCGACCGTATAAAAGGCGGTATAGGTATGAAAGGTGCAGGCGAAAAAGAAATAGAAACCGACCGCCGTATTGTGCGCGATAAGATAACTTTGCTTAAAGAAAATTTGTTAGATATAGACAAACAAATGGTAACGCAGCGCAAAAATCGTGGTAATATTATTCGTGTGAGTTTGGTAGGTTATACCAACGTGGGCAAATCTACACTAATGAATACCTTGAGTAAAAGCGAAGTGTTTGCCGAAAACAAATTGTTTGCAACCCTTGATACCACAGTGCGTAAGATGGTAATAGGTAACTTGCCTTTTTTGTTGAGCGATACCGTAGGTTTTATTCGGAAGCTGCCACACAACTTAATAGAAAGTTTTAAATCAACCTTAGATGAAGTGCGTGAGGCGGACTTGCTTATACACGTGGTAGACGTAAGCCACCCCAACTATCAAGACCATATAAAAGTAGTAACCGAAACCGTTGCTGCGCTTGGTGCAGGCAATAAACCTATAATAATGGTGTTTAATAAAATAGATGCTTTTGTACACGTAGCACAAGAAGAGTTTGAACTTGCTCCTAAAGAATGGAACAACTATACCTTACACGAAATAAAAGAAATGTGGTTAGCGGCTAACAATAACGGCGATTGCTTACTAATATCAGCTACCGAAAAAGACAACATCGAAGCTTTAAAAGATCTGTTGTTTGATAGAGTAAAAGACCTACACAATGCACGCTTTCCATACCCTACCAACTTTGAACGTTTTTAAAACTCACTTTATATTAACAATCTAAAATGAATACTTTATTTACCCCCGAAGCATTATTTAGCCTTATTCCATTAACATTAATGGAAATATTATTGGGCATAGATAACGTTATTTTTGTATCTATAATACTTGCTCGCTTAAACAAAGAAGAAGCTAAACGTGCCAGTTTGTTATGGATGATAGTAGGCGTAGTTATGCGTATATTATTTTTGTTTGTATTGGGTAATTTATTAAAAACCGAACACGAATTGTTTGCAATAGTTAACCATTCTGTGTCGCTCAAAGACTTAATAATGCTTGCAGGGGGGTTGTTTTTGTTGGTTAGTTCAACCTTAGAAATACACAACAAATTAGAGGGAGAAGACCCCAACGAAGAATTGGAGAAACAAAAAAATAAGCCTAATAATTTTAAAGCCATTATGTTACAAATAGTGTTAGTAGATATGGTATTTAGTATTGATGGCATTGTAACGGCAATAGGTATGAGTAATAGCATTTATATAATGATGATAGCTATATTTATAAGTATGACTGTAATGTTCGTATTTGCTCCAAAAATCTCTGCATTTATACACAAGCACCCTACATTTAAAATATTGGCATTGTCGTTTTTAGTTTTAATAGCGGTACTGCTTGTAATAGAAGGTGTGCATGTACACGAAATAGAAATACCTAAAGGCTATATTTATTTTGCCATGGCATTTTCGTTTTCAATAGAAATTATCAATCTTAATATTCGTAAAAAAAATAAACCAGTAGAGTTGCACGAAGCCAATATAATAGAGGGAAATAAATTTTAGCAAAATAAATAATTGTAGACAAAAATGACTCTTACTTTTTTTGCACAACAAAACGAATTTAGAACTTGGTTAGCTCAAAACCATAAAACAGCAACCGAATTTGCAGTTGGATTTTACAAACTAAGCAGCGGAAAGTCCAGTATGACTTGGTCGCAATCGGTTGATGAAGCATTATGTTACGGCTGGATAGATGGTATGCGTAAAG
Organism: Bacteroidia bacterium; assembly: GCA_014376525.1. Lineage (GTDB taxonomy): Bacteria > Bacteroidota > Bacteroidia > UBA4408 > UBA4408 > JACMRI01. The sequence continues at coordinate 23,231 of JACMRI010000107.1, forward strand.
CAGTAAATAATGATAGTTATGAAATAAGGTTTACTCCACGCAAAGCAACCAGTATTTGGAGTGCCGTTAATATTGAAAAAATGGAGGTGCTTATACAACAAGGTTTGATGCAACCAGCGGGCATAGCTAGCTTTGAAAAACGAACAGAAAGCAGGTCAAAAATATATACGTACGAAACTGATGCAATGCAACTAAGCGTTGAGTTTGAAAACGAATTTAAAGCAAATAAAAGTGCGTGGAACTACTTTATAACTTTGGCTCCATCGTACAAAAAAACATCAATAAATTGGGTAATGAGCGCCAAGCATGAGACTACACAACTAAAACGTTTGTTAGAGTTAATAGCCAATAGCCAAGCATCAACCAACAAATGGAAAGACAATAAATACAACAAGAAGCTTACCTTTTAAACAAGTAAACGATGAATAAATAATACTTATATTTACCACACAGCATATATATATAACTTTACTTAACAACTACGCACATTGACATTTAACGATTTTAATTTTGACGCAACACTTCTCGAAGGCTTAGACGCCATGGGGTACACACAACCTACACCTATACAGCAGCAAGCCATACCACTTATAATGGCAGGCAAAGATTTAATAGCTTGCGCACAAACAGGCACAGGCAAAACGGCCGCATTTGTATTGCCTATACTAGATAAAATTGTAAAAAGCAATGCGGGCAACCTCAACACATTAATAATAGCACCTACACGAGAGCTGGCTATGCAAATAGACCAACAAATAGAAGGTATGGCGTATTTTTGTGGTGTAAGTTCTATAGCTATATACGGCGGAAACGATGGTATGGCGTGGGACAGACAAGCCAAAGCATTAAAAGAAGGGGCCGATATTGTAATAGCTACACCAGGTAGGTTAATAGCCCTGTTACAATCGGGCGATTTAAAATTTAATACACTACAACATTTAGTATTAGATGAAGCCGACCGTATGTTGGACATGGGCTTTTCTGATGATTTGAAAACTATTATAAAACATATACCCAACAAACGCCAAACAATATTGTTTTCGGCAACTATGCCACCCAAAATAAGAACATTGGCAGCAGAGTTACTTACTAACCATGAGCAAATAAACATAGCAGTATCAAAGCCCGCAGCAGGTATTGTGCAACAAGCATACGTGGTGTACGACAATCAAAAAGAAAAATTATTACAACAAATATTAACCAACGAAGATTACAAATCGGTAATTGTGTTTTGTGGCAAAAAAGATAAAGTACACGAATTGTACAAAACATTTAACGCATTAAAATATTCGGTAAAAGGATTTTCGTCCAACTTAGAGCAAGCAGATAGAGAAGAAATAATGCGCGATTTTAAAGGGAAGCGTCTGCGTATACTTATAGGTACTGATATACTCTCTCGTGGTATAGATGTGGATGGTATAAGCCTTGTAGTAAACTTTGATGTACCCCCCGACCCCGAAGATTATATACACCGTATAGGACGAACTGCACGTGCCGAAAAAGCTGGCGTTGCCATTACATTTGTAAACGAAAAAGACCAAGTGCGTTTTGCACAAATAGAAGCGCTTATGGGTATTGATGTTGCTAAAATAGAAGTCCCTGCAGAGTATGGTGCTACACCTAAATACGACCCCGAAGCTATTCAAAAACGTATGAACAAACCACGTTCGTTTAAGCCAAAATTCAAAAAAAATACTCCTAAACCTTAATACATTATGGCACTTATAAAAACGGTAAACGGACATACTCCCACCATAGGTAACGATTGCTACATAGCCGAAAACGCCACTATAGTGGGCCAAGTAACCATGGGCAACCAATGCAGTGTGTGGTTTAACGCGGTAGTACGTGGCGATGTAAACAGTATTGTAATAGGCAATAAAGTAAACATACAAGACGGCGCAGTACTACACTGTACCTATCAAAAAACAAAAGTAGTAATAGGCAACAATGTATCTATAGGCCACAATGCATTAGTACACGGTTGTACTATACACGATAATGTGCTTATAGGTATGGGTGCAATAGTAATGGATAATTGTGTAATAGGAAGTAATAGTATAGTAGCTGCAGGGGCTGTAGTACTCGAAAATACAGTAGTACCCGAAGGATGTGTGTATGCAGGCGTACCTGCCAAAAAAGTAAAAGACATAAGCCCCGAATTACAAAATGGAGAAATAAACCGTATTGCCAATAATTATGTAATGTACAGTAGTTGGTTCAAGCAATAATAAAAATATATTTGCACCACGAATTAAAGTAATTGTTTACAGTTTTATTTTGCTTGTAAACAATTATTTTTTCTTAAACGTAATTCGTATTTTTTAATCCGTAATTGGGACTTATGCCTACTATAAACCACGATTCTTTACACACACAACAGCTATTATTGCTCAATGCCGAGCAACGTATAATGCTATATGGTGCTGTTAATAATGCTAAACCCAAAGACGGATTAATTGCACATAATGCCACACACACCAATAACGACGGTTTTTTTGTAGGATTATTACTTTCTGTAAGTTTGCTTACGTACTTGTTGTACACACAACGCAAACGTTTAAATAATATATTTAACGCTGTAATAGCCGATCGTTATTTTAACCAACTAATACGAGAAGAAAATACCTTAGTGCAACGTGTTTTTTTAATACTTACTTTAATATTTGCGTTAATATTACCCTTGTTTTTATTTCAAATAATACATTACTATCAATGGCAAACCGCCGATGTTAAGGGCTTTGCACTGTACATAGTGCTGCTGCTTATACTGGCAATAATGTATTTTATAAAAATAATAACCGCTAGTTTTTTGGGTTATGTATTTGAGATGGACGAGTTGGTAAAATCGCATTTTTATAACGTATTTCTTACCAATAATTTGCTGGGTATAATACTCCTGCCAATAGTTGCGCTGGGTGCTTATAGTTACCAATTGCCGCAATCGTTATTAATACACATAGGCATAGGCGCAATAGTGCTAAGTTACACATTTAGAACCCTTCGTTCTCTTTATATGAATGTTGGTTTTAAAGGTGGTGCTGTATATCATTTATTTTTGTACTTTTGCACTTTGGAAATCTTACCATTAGTAGTTTTGTTTAAACTATTAAAAAGTATAGTTTGAAAAAACAAAAGCAATTAGTAAGTATTAAAAATAACAATAACGCAAATAAATTAAATGGCATTACTAAAAAAAGACACGCCTGAAGTATTGGATAAGGTAAAGTCTATCTTAGTAACTCAACCACGGCCCGAAACTGAAAAATCGCCTTACTTTGATTTAGAAAAAAAATTAAAAGTAAAGATTGATTTTAGAGAGTTTATAAATGTGCAAGGTATAGAGGCAACTGAATTTAGAAAAGAACGTATAAACATAGCCGAATACACGGCAGTAGTTCTTACGGGGCGTTATGCTATTGATCATTTTTTTAGAATGTGTATCGAAATGCGTGTTACCATATCCGACGATATGAAATACTACTGCATGAGTGAGGCTATTGCTTATTATTTACAAAAATATATTACGTTTCGTAAGCGTAAGATATTTCACGGAAAGCAAACATTCCTCGACTTAGTGGAGGTAATGAAAAAAAGCCCTGATGAAAAATATTTTATACCTTGTGCTGATATTGCTAAAGCAGAATATACTGAGCTATTAACCAAAAATAATCTTAAATTTGCAAAAGGAGTTTTGTACAAAACAGTATGTAGCGATTTGAGCGATTTGGCAGATGTAAATTACGATGTAATAGCATTTTTTAGTCCAGCAAGTGTAGAGTCATTATACCAAAATTTCCCAAAATTTAAACAGAACAAAACACGCATAGCAGCATTTGGCCCTACCACATCGCAAGCATTAAAAGACGCAAAATTGCGCATAGATATTAACGCCCCATCAATAGCGGCACCAAGCATGACAATGGCATTAGAACAATATATACTAAAGGCCAACAAAGGAAAATAACAAAACGGGGAATTAGCTCATTTGGCTAGAGCGCTTCGCTGGCAGTGAAGAGGTGATCGGTTCGAATCCGATATTCTCCACCAA
>JACMRI010000108.1 GCA_014376525.1 Bacteroidia bacterium
CATCGCTATGAAACTATTTTTCACCTTATTATTTGCTATAAATTTACTAATTGCTCAAGGGCAAACTATGGGTTTAAATTGGTCGGATAGGCAAGTGTACGAAAATAAAAAAGATGGTTTTTTTGATAATTTTATAGGCGGTAATTCTAAATATGTGTATGCTAAATTTAACCAATACGCTTGGAATTATCGTAAAAAAAACAGTAAAATAAAATTAGTAGCTTACGATAAAAACACAATGAAACAGGTAGCTTCATTACCGATTATTGGGTATAACCAAAACGGTTATGACCAGCTAACTTATTTTGACCAAGTAGTTTTTGAAAAAAGTATAATTATATTTTTTACAAAAAAAGCGAATAAAAAAACTGAATTATACGCACAGGCATTTGATGAAAATTTAGTTTTTAAAACAAACCTCAAAAAAATAATTGAAATAAATAATGAGGAGTTGAAAAACAATCAAAATATTTTGATAGGTGGTAATGAAAATGCAGGGCAACAAATATTAATAGGTACTGAGCCCGATAGAGAAAGAGGCGAAAATGTTCAGTTTAATTATATTATATTAAATAACGATTTAACATTTGACAGTACGCAACACATTAACTTACCTTATCCATCGTCAGTTAATTTCAGTGCTAACTACACTTTACAAAACGATGGAATGCTATATATATATACCAATATTAAAATAAGTAAAGACGGGCGTAAAGTGTTATATAAACACGAATTATTTGATTACAAATTATTAACAATTGTAAACCTAACTACACATACACAACATAGTTACGCTTTAAAATTTGAAGATAAAAATTTGTTTACAATAAATTATACCGTAGTAGGTAACACAGTAAAACTATATGGCTTATATTGCGACTTATTAAAAGATGAGCAAGGAGTGGACTTGCACGGTATTTTTTATGCTGAGATAGACAATATTACTAATCAAATGCACACGCCAATATTTACCATTTTTGATAAGTTTACATTAGACCAATTGTTTGCAAAAGACCAAGAAGACAAGCAAAAAAACACCATTTTTAATACTTCTAAAGCAAAAAAATCCAATGCAGAATCGCTCAACAATGATTTTGTTATTGAAAATATTCAAACTATAGATAGTGCAAACGTTGTACTTTTTACAACTCGTATGCAAAATTATGCCGTACAACGCTGCAATGGTAGGGGGTATTGTACTACCAGTTATTATTGTAAAAAATCAAACATAACAGTGTTTAAGATAAATAATGCTGGTAAGCTAATATGGGCGTCTAACTTAGATAGAGAAATAACATATCCTAACTGGAACATACAAGATATAAGCGTTATGAATAAAGAAAATAAGATGTATGTAGTATATGGTTCTAGCTATAATTTAATTCCGTCAAATAATAAAATGTATACACGAAAAAAAGTAAAAAAAGATGCTAATAATATAGTAGAATATGGAGTGTTTGACTATGCAACTGGTGCATATAAAAAATATGATTTTAGAGTAAATACAGCCAACACAAAACGGCGAGATGTTAAGACTTTATCGGCAACATCTATTACACAAATTAATAATGGATTGTACGTATCATCATCAAAAATACGTATGAAAATAGCACCCTTAGTATTTGCCATTGCTACCTGTTTTACTCCCCTTGTTTTAATACCGATACTAGTTGGTAATACACGTATTGGCAATGGTTACTTGGGTACCATTGCTCCGTTTAATTAATTAATAGCTCATCATCATAATAAAACACCAATGATTACTACATTAAACGCTGCTGCAAGTACCATGCTCGCTACCGAAGTTATAGGTAACGCCAACACTACATTTGAATACATAGCTACTGATAGCCGAAAAATAATACACCCTAGTAGTACATTGTTTTTTGCTTTGAATGGCAACAATAGCAACGGACACAAGTACATAGATGAATTATACGATTATGGTATAAGAGCATTTGTAATACAAGAGGAGTTAGCAAATTATTATGATGATGCATGCTATGTACGCGTGCAAAATTCAATGCAAGCTTTGCAAATGCTAGCAAGGGCACATCGTACCTTGTTTACTTTACCAGTAGTAGGTATAACAGGTAGCAATGGCAAAACCATTGTAAAAGAATGGTTGTACCAGCTTATGCAAGCGGATAAAAACATAGTACGAAGCCCCAAAAGTTACAACTCGCAATTGGGCGTTCCGCTTAGTGTGTGGGGTATAAATAGTACACATCAACTTGCTTTATTTGAAGCTGGAATAAGCACAATGGGCGAAATGCAAAAGTTACAACAAATACTGCAACCCACACAAGGAATTATAACTAATATTGGGGATGCTCATAGCGAAAATTTTGAAAGCCTTGACGTAAAAGCTGCTCAAAAATTAGTATTGTTTAACAATTGTAATGAGTTATACTACTGTAAAGATTATACGGCTATACACCAGCAAATAAGCAGTGTGCAAAATTTTGATACTACTAAATTATATACGTGGAGTAAGAAAACAAAAGCTAATTTGCAAATTGGGCATATAACAAAAACGGAGGATAGTACTACTATACAGGGGGTGTATGATAATACATTTATACAAATAATTATACCCTTTGCAGATGACGCAAGTATTGAAAACGCAATAACCTGTTGGCTATATTTGCTTTGTAATGGTTATGATAACGAAATTATAAAACACCGTATGCTAGAGCTTACACCAGTAGAAATGCGCTTAGAGCTAAAAGATGGTATAAATAATTGTACGCTTATAAACGATAGTTATAATAGTGATTTAGGTTCGTTGGCAATAGCTTTAGATTTTTTAAATCAGCAGAAACAGCACCCTAAAAAAACATTAGTACTAAGTGATATACAACAGAGCAAGCAAACTCCGCACGAACTATATACTCAAGTAAGTGCACTTATAAAAAATAAAAATATAAACCGGCTTATAGGAGTGGGGACAGCTATTACAGCCCATGCACATTTGTTTGATGTAGAAAAATCTTTTTATAACAGTACACAAGATTTACTCCGAAATGGTGTTGCACAGTTGTTTAACAATGAAACACTTTTGCTTAAAGGCGCACGTAGTTTTGAGTTTGAATCTATAGCCAAACAACTACAACAAAAAGCGCACGAAACTGTGTTGGAAATAAACCTTAATGCGGTGCAATACAATTATAATTTTTACAAAAAAATGCTCGCACCACACGTAAAAATTATGGCTATGGTTAAAGCGTTTAGCTATGGCAATGGTGGTTTTGAAATTGCAAATTTACTGCATTATCAACATGTAGATTATTTGGCAGTAGCATACGCCGACGAAGGCGTGGAACTACGTAATGCAGGTATAAACATACCAATAATGGTTATGAACCCCGATGCTGTTGGGTTTGACGCAATGCTTACACATAATTTAGAGCCTGAAATATATAGTTTTAGAATATTAGATGCACTTATAGTAGCCATAAAACAACGTGGTATAAAAGAACCCATAGGCATACATTTAGAACTAGAAACAGGGATGAACCGCTTGGGTTTTGACGGTGATCAACTCCCTAATTTAATAGTAAAACTCAAAAATAATAGGCAGTATTTAGTAGTGAAATCCATCTTCTCACACTTTGTAGGTAGCGACGAACCTTCGCTTGATTATTACAGCAAAAAACAAATAGCGTTGTTTGACACGCTTAGTACACAACTTATGCACACCTTGCCCAACGTGCCTTTGCGCCATTTTTGTAACAGTTCGGCTATTGGTAAATTTGCTAATGCTCACTTTGATATGATACGCCTTGGGATAGGTTTGTACGGTATATCTAGTAACGTATATGAGCAACAACAACTACAGCCAGTAAGTAGCTTAAAAACTATTATATCGCAACTTAAAAACGTAAAGCAAGATCAAAGTATTGGTTACAGTCGCAAGGGTGTAGTAGAGCGCAATAGCCTAATAGCTACCATTCCGATAGGTTATGCTGATGGGCTACCACGCAAATTAAGCAACGGAGTGGGGCATGTAGTTATACATGGTACTAAAGCTCCTATTGTGGGTAATGTATGTATGGATATGTGTATGATAGATGTAACAGATATAAAAGGAGTGCAAGAGGGCGACGAAGTTATTGTATTTGGCAAGGGACAAAGCGTTTACGAACAAGCGCATGCCATGAATACTATACCATACGAAGTACTGACTAGTGTATCGCGAAGAGTAAAGCGTGTATATTATCACGAATAAAAATAATTTGTTTTACAATTAAAACTTGTTTAATTTTTTTGCTGTTTAAATTTTAAAATATAAACCAAATAACTATTTGTTTTTGTGATAAAAGGTTTTTTTTCATTTTTAGCATTAAAAAATATTAGGTAACAAAATAACTATGTTGCTTTTAACATATAAAACACGTATTTTTAACGAATTAAACTTTTTAATACAAAACAAAATGGCAATATTTAATAATAAAACAGAAAACGTAGAAGCCCCTAAAATAAATTTGGTAGGTGCAGGTACTACTATTACAGGTAATATTAATTGTGCTGGCGATATACGTATTGACGGCACGTTGGTAGGAAATATAACATCAACAGGAAAAATAATTATAGGCTCATCAGGCAAAATAGAAGGCGAAATAGTATGTGCCAATGCCGATTTGTTTGGTGCTATTACAGGTAACATCAAAGTACACGAACTGCTTACACTTAAAGCAAGTAGTTTATTAAAAGGCGATATTGAAACCAATAAACTATCTATAGAGCCAGGTGCTAATTTTTCGGGAAAATGCAGTATGGGTGCGGTAGTTAAGGACATGAAATCGAATATAGCTAAGCCTTTAAATGTCGAAAAATCAGCCTAACGAATTAGCAAAATACTCGGGTATTGCATTTAAAATGATGGCCGTAATATTAGTTATGGTATTTGCAGGTAGAGCTCTTGATGATTATTTTAATTGCAAACCAATATGTACTATTTCATTTTCTATATTATCGATTTTTATAGCATTATATAGTACTATAAGAGAGTTTTTACACGATCCCAAAAAATGAAAAACAGCGCTTTGAAACATTTACTCCTATTTATTTTTGTCGAAATTATAATAGGTTTATTTTTATTATTACTAAATGATTATTATTTTAAAACAGTACACCCAAGTGTTTATAACCCTTCGCAAGGATTATTAATAGTTTTTTTTATACTTATATGTACATTTATACATGGTATTTTATTGTTTTTGGGTAACAGTAGCCCTAAGCAATTTATACCTTATTTTATGGGAAGTATGGGACTAAAGCTATTTGCTACTTTCGGCTTTATGATATTGTACGTTTTGTTGCATAAAACACAAGCCAAATCTTTTTTAATTAATTGTACACTAGCATATTTTATATACACGTTTGCTCACATTACACTTATTTTAATTGCTGTTAATTCTAAAAATGGTTTTCAACAGCAAATTAATTCAGATTAAATACTTGCTTATTGTATATTAATATCTATTTTTAAAAAATACTAACAATTACTTACTCCATCATGCACAAAAAAATCTTTATTCTATCGTTACTAATTATGCTAAGTATGAGTATTGCTTCGCAGGCGCAATCATCCCTACTAACCAAGGCTGATACTTCTTTTTTTAAATATAAAGAATATAATACAGCATTAGAACAGTATCAAAAATTTTTAAAGAAAAACGCTAATAGTAGCGAGTCTAAGCGTGTACACTACCAAATAGCGGAGTGCTACAGAAACGAAAATAAATTTAGAGATGCCGAAAAATGGTACGAAATAGCCATGGAAGAAGGCTATGATGAGCCTTTACTATTAGCTAATTATGGAGAAATGATGATACTTAGTGGTAACTATTTTGGTGCGCGTGAAGCATTTAAAAAGTTTCTTAAAACAAACCCAACGCATGAAAGAGCTAACTTACGTTTAAAATCGTGCGATTTTGCATTAACAAATCAAAATTATGTTTCCGATTATTCAATACTAAATTTAGCAGAGGTAAATACACCTGCAAGCGAATATGGTTGCGAAATAATAGGCAAAGACAAAATGATTTTTGCAAGTACTAGAGCCGATGGTTCGGTGGCGCGTTTTGATAATTATACTGGACAAGGATTCAGCGATTTTTATGAATCTGCACAAGGAACTGAAAATAATTGGAGAAACGTAAAAAAACTGAAAGGCCCTGTAAATACTGATTTTAATGATGGCACAATGACTTACGACCCAACCAATAAAGTTGGGTATTTTACACAATGTAACGGAACTAACGGTAAAAAAGAAAACTGTAATGTATTTTTATCTACACTTATTACCAAAGATAATGTATGGTCTACACCACAAATTTTAGGTTACAATAATCCTGATTTTAGTGTAAAGCACCCAAGTATTAGTCGCGATGGTAAAACGCTTTATTTCGCAAGCGATATGGAGGGGGGAAAAGGTGGTGCCGATATTTGGAAAATAACAAAAATAGGAGACAACGTATGGACAGCACCAGTAAACTTGGGTAACAATGTAAACACTGTGGGCAACGAAATGTTTCCTTTTATAGCTGGTGATACGGCATTGTATTTTGCAAGCGATGGATTTATTGGGTACGGAGGATTGGATTTGTACAAAGTCAAAATTGTAAATAAAGAATTACAAAAACCTGTAAATATGTATCCGCCATTTAACTCTAGTGCCGATGATTTTGGGTTTGTGTTTAGTACCAATCCTCAAAAAGATGGTTTGTTTTGTAGTAATAGAATTGATGGCGTAGGAGATGATGATATTTATTCGTTTTTTTTAACCCCAGTAGATATTTCAGCATCAGGTAAGGTGGTTGATCAAAAAACAGGTAAACCAGTAGGTAAAACAAAAATGACATTGCTAGCAGAAGATGGTACTATAATGGAAACATTAACAGAAGCCGACGGTTCGTTTGTATTTAAAGGAATTAAAAAAGAAATGCTGTACACTGTTACTGCTAGTGGCGATGGTTATTTTAATGATAAAAAAGTATTTGAAACTGAAAATGACAAAAGAAGTAAAATATATAACAAAAAATCTAATTACGATTTAGATTTTTCTTTGTTACGTTTGAGTAAAGAAGAGATAGCAATAAATAATATTTATTATGCGTTAAATAGTGCTGAACTTACTGATGAGTCTCGTACATCGTTAAATAAATTGGTAACTATATTAAAAGAAACGCCCAACGTACGTGTAAGTTTAAACTCACATACAGATGCTCAAGGAGACGATGGATATAATATGACACTGAGTCAAAAACGCGCTCAAAGCGTGGTAGATTATTTAGTTAAAAATGGTATATTATCGAGTCGCTTAGAGGCTATTGGACATGGTGAAACACAGCTAGTAGCAAAAGATGCAAGCGATGATTTTGAACACCAGTTGAACAGACGAACCATGCTTAAAGTTATTAAGTAGAATTAATGTAAAAGAGCATGTATTCAATTCAATGTAATAATTTTGAACAAAATGTACTGCAACAAATAAAACAAATAACACCCAACTATACATTACAAAATAATAGGATTATCCTTAACTATGCGTTAACGATAGTCCTATTTTCGTATAAGTATTTAGCATCACAACCTAATAGTGTTAATGAGGAAATAGAAACATTACCCACACTGCACATATACGAAGACGAGTGGCGTTCTAAAAAACATATTTTGGTTAATCGCATACACTCTCTATTAGGTTATAACACCTGCTTGCATGCTAGGTTGTGTAATTGTATGAACATTAGCGAAGATATTGCATTGCCGTTTTTGCAACAAAACCATTTATTAGGAGCACTCAAAACAATGTATTATTACGCATTAATACATCGTAACCAAGTAGTGGCAATAGCCGCATTTAGTTTTGGTAGACCAATGCGTAGGTTACCCGAAGGCGTATTGTCCTATGAACTGGTTGCATATACTTCTCTAAGTGATTTAACCATTGTAGGTGGATTAAGTAAATTATTAAACGCATTTGTTCACGACCACAACCCAGGCGATATAATGACCTATGTAGATGCTTCGTTTACCAATGTTTATAATAATGCTTTTACACAATTGGGGTTTATTTTTCATAGCATAACTATGCCCATTACATTTGTAATTAACACCACTACAAACGAGCGTAATAAGTATAAAAAAAAATCGCTATTAACCCACGAAATAATTTATAGGAATAACGGAAATGCTAAATTGGTATTAAGTATTAGTTATTAATTACGTAAAATACCTTTTAAGGAAGTTTTTTACCTAATTTTTACTCACTACAATTTGCAAAACTGAAACATAGCCACGCAAGTTTTTCATTATTTGTGTTTTGGAATTGTTAAGTTACCTTTTCGAGAATGTATTTGAAATTATAACTACATTTATTTTTTGAAAGGAGGTTGTACTACAGGATTTGGGATTGGTGGTAGCGGAGGTAGTACAGTGGTAAATTCCAACTCAGTACTTACTAAAATACGTTGAGGTAATATTTTCACATCGCATTTACTGGGTTTTGCCATAAGGGTTTTAATGGTGCTATCAGGCATCATAAATTCCATTGCACCTTTCATAGTCATAGGACCCTCAAACAAAAATGGAGTTTTAAAATAATCGGCTATTTGTATGCGTTTTATAACAAATTTTTTACCCAATATAGTAGTGTAAATTTCAAACGGAGCGTCTATTATACGTACCGCTATTTGATTGGTTTTTTCTTGATAATTTATAGATACTTTACCTACTACTTCGTCGGTGTATTTAAACATACCAACTTCTACTTTTGCATCAGTTTTAAAGCGTGCAGAGTCTTTCATAAGCTGTATAGTAGGTTTTATAAGTGACCAATGGTAAGTACCTGTTACATACATTACATCGTACGTATTAGTCCCTTTAATGTTGCCCAGGGCTTTAAGCATTTTGTTTAGCGTTTCTTCGTGCAACTGTATGGTTAAGTCGTTACGCACAATTGGTTGAGCTTGTGTGCACAAAAATGTAATGATTAATATTAAAGTTAGTGTGAAGCGCATGCATGGATATTTATATTTGCTAAAATTAATATGTTTATTTATAAATTTTAGCTAAGATGGTTTAATTTTTTTTTATTTTAAAAATTTTTATTTTAAAAAATTCCATTCTAAAAACAATTTTATTTAATCGTTAATATCAGTCTATCTATCGATACAGTTAATTGACGTATTTAATGTTTGTATAATATTGTGTTACTTAAAAAAATGCTGTTATGAAAACTTTAAATTTATTGTTAATAGTTGCTTCAACGGTTTTTACTGCCAAAGCACAATCTATAGCTAACTATTCTACTTTACTTAGTACTGGTGTAGCTTATGGTTCAATAGCCACTACAGGTATACCATTTGGTAATTGGCGAAACACAGCTGCATTTTCGCAAGATGATAACCGTAGCGATTTTACTGATATTGGTTTTGATTTTTGGTATAACGGGGTGCGTTACACACAGTTTAGTGTATCTAGCAATGGATTTATTGATTTTTCAAATTCTACAGCCAATGGTACTAATCCAGGTGCGTATGGTTATGATAATGCAAGTTTTACAACAGCTGGTAGTACTACTAACACTTTAGCACCTTTTTATGATGATCAAACAGCACAAGGCGGAGTAAATGCCTTGGGCAACAGTATCAAATACTTAAACTCAGGCACTGCTCCTAATCGTGTTTTAACCGTAGAATGGATAAACATGGCGGTATACTTAAATGCCACACCAAGCCTTAATTACCAAGTAAAGTTGTATGAAAGTACAGGTAATATAGAATTTGCGTACGGAGTTATGAATGCAGGTACTAATGTATTTAGTTATTCATGTGGAATAAATGGTGTAAATGGTGGTACAACAGTTACACAATTAAAAACACAACAAACGGCTAATACAAACATTTTTAATAATACTGCTCAAAATAATTTATCGGTTATGCCAGCAGCTAATAATAGAATAGGATTTACACCACCAACCCCAACTAACCCTACAGGTGCGCTAGCATTTACTACTATTACCAACACCAGTATGAATGTAAACTGGACTATTAATTGGGCTACCAACGAAGTAGGCTATGCAGTATATAACTCAATTGATGGTGTAAATTATAATTTTGTAGCGCAAACAGCTATTAATTCTGTAACTTATGCAGCTACAGGTTTGTTGCCCAACACTAATTATTTTTGGAAAGTTTATGCTGTAACGGAGGGTAGGTTGAGTTTATCTAAAGATGGTACACAAGCTACACTTGCCGCTGGAAATAAAATATCTTTAGGTACAGGTAACTGGAACACGGCAGGAAGCTGGACACCGAGTGGCGTTCCAGTAGCAGGCGATAATGTAACTATAGCCAACGGCCATACCATAACTATTGATATTAACAACGCAACATGCAATAATTTAACCATAGGTCAAGGTACATCGGGCATATTGCAAATAGGTACAAAAAATACTGCATTAGCTTTAAATTTTAAAGATATTACTGTTAGTGCAGGGGCTATATTTAGAGTTAATACAGTTTCAAGCACTACACATTCCCTCACTACACAAGGTAATATTGTAAATAATGGTACTATTAATTTTAATTCAGGCACAAACTTATGTGATGTAATATTTAATAAAAATGGTAACCAAAGTATAACAGGTACAGCAACAATTAATAATTATAACAACATAACTGTAGATTTGGGTACATTAATTACTAATGTGCTAGATGTTGCAAGTACTAATTTTAGTGCTGTTTCAGGTTTTTTAACTTTAACTGATGGTACTATTAAGTTTAGTAATACCGCCAATGTTACCGCTATACCATTTAATACTGGTGCTGTAGTAACTATGAGTAATAAAACAAGAATATGGTTAAATAGTGCTACAACCACACTTACTAGCAATGACCCTATTAACCTATTAGGCAATATAACTGTAAATGCAGGTACGTTTACAATAGGTAATGCATCTGATGAAAACTTGCAAACTTTGGGAGGCACAGTAGCGCTTAGCGGTACAGGCATTATGAATATTGCAGGTAGCTATTACGTAAATGGTATAAACAACATAGCCAACTTTAGTATAGGAGGTACGGCAGCATTAAACTTGCCTACTATAGGTTCTACCTCTACCACTATAGCTCCGTTTAACATTACAGGTGTAGGTTCTAATTTTAGTATGACGGGTGGTACCATACTTATTTTACGCGAAGGCGGTACAGGAGCACAAGACTTAGGCTATGTAAACACTGGCAGCACAGTAGGTGTTGTAAATGGTGGTACACTACAAATAGGCAATGCTACCACTCCATTGGCACAAATAATATCAATAAATACTACTTATGCATTGGGTAGTTTAGTGGTTAATAGTATTAATGCCACCGCTAACATGGTAACCAACCCCATTACCGTTAAAAATGTAAACATAATAGCAGGTACATTATTAGCCAACAACCTAAATATAATTGTAAGTGACAACTGGACTAATGCAGGCTCGTACATACCAGGCACTAATACTACTACGTTTAACGGTACTGTTACCCAAACTATTACCAAGGTTGGAGGCGAAACATTTAATAACTTAACTTTTACAAATACAGGCTTAAAAACATTAGCGGCACCAATTACAACCAACGGTAATTTAACTATAAATGTAGGTGCCACATTTGATGTTTCGGCAAGTAATTTCTCCACGTTTGTAAAGGGTAATTGGGTAAACAATGGTACTTTTATACCACGTTTAGCATTAGTATCATTTAACGGAACCGTAGCATCTACCATTACGGGCAGTACTGTTACTAATTTTTATAATCTTACTACTAACAATATAGCAGGGGTATCATTGGTCACTGATGCTAATTTAATAAGTACATTAAAACTAACAGCAGGTACATTTACCACATCAGGCAAAGTATTTACGCTTGTTTCTAACACTTTGGGTACAGCACGTATAGATGCTATAACAGGTGGAGATATATTAGGCAATATAACCATGCAACGTTACTTAGCACCCGGTGTTACTAACTGGCGTATGTTGGCATCGTGTACAGCCCCTAACACATTGGCCGATTGGAACGATGACTTTGCAATGTCGGGCTTTGCGGGCTCGCAGGCACCTTCATTTACTTTTAATAGTGTGTATTATTATGATGAAACTGTAGCAGGCGATTTGTGGGATTTTGGTTACATTGGAGCTACAAACATTACTAACACTATTGTGAATAAACGAGGCTACTACTGCTACATAGGACCAGTGCCACTTACAATGGAAACAATTGGTGCGCCTCTGAAGTTTGCACAAACTATACCAGTAACATTTACCAATAGTGGTAATATAAATAATGATGGTTGGAACTTTGTTGGAAATCCTTATCCATCATCAATAGACTGGACTGCCGCCGCTTGGACGAAGACAAATTTAAATAATGAAGTACATGTATGGAACCCAAACAGTAGTAGTTATGGGTCGTACGTGGCAGGTGTTGGTGTAAATGGAGGTACGCAATACATACCTTCGTCGCAAGCATTTTGGATAAAAGCAAACGCGCTAAACCCTGCACTTAGCAGTGCCGAAAACTGTAAATCAACTGTGGACCAAGCTTTTATGCGCTACGCAGCTCCACAAGCCATTACCGATGTATTTAAACTAGCATTATTAGGAGATAGTACCAAAGACGAAATTGCAATACGTTTCCATAACAATGGAACAAATTTATTTGATAACGAATTAGATGCCAATAAACTATACGACCCTTACTCGGGCTCGCCACGTTTTAGCTCAGTAATGTACGATAGTACAGATTATTCTATTAATAGTTTACCTCCACTTACTGGTGCTTTTACTATACCATTGCGCGCAATGGTTAAATCATCGGGAAACTACCGCATAGTAAGAGATTCTGTTATTAATCTTTCCAAAAATGTATGTATTACTTTGGAAGATAAATTAACTAATATTATAACTGATTTAACATATAATTACTCTTACAGTTTTACTATTATAGACACTACTAAAGCTCCCCGCTTTTTGTTACATTTTGGTAATGCCTTGGCCAAAGATCGCGTAAATCCTACTTGTTATAACGGTACTAACGGACAAGCCATAGCAATTGGTGTAGGAACTAACCCACATTCTTACACTTGGTATGATACAAATAATACTATCGTAAAAATATCAACCAACATTATTGGTAACGATACCTTAACAGCTGTGGCTGGTGTTTATAAAGTAGTTGTAAACAATAATACAGGTGGCTGCGCTACGCTTACAGATACCATACAAATAAACAATCCTGCACCATTTGCATTAAACGAAACTATAATTAACAATAGTTGCAATAACAGTACAGATGGTGTAATAGATATAAATACTATAACACAGGGTACTGCGCCTTATACGTACTTATGGAATAATGGTAATACAACCAACACATTACAACATATAAAAACAGGTAATTACACATTGCAAATAACTGATGGTAATAACTGTTCTCAAAACTTTAATTATGTAATAAATCCCACTAATGTGGTAAATGCTAGTTTTAACATAACCAACGACAGCGTATTTTTGTATCAAGCCAATGTTATGTTTAATAATTATTCAACGGCTAATGTAAATTACACATGGAGTTTTGGCGATGGGACAATTAGCTACGATGCCACGCCAGTTCATCAATACAGCACGTTTGGAATATATACCACAACATTAATTACAGAGTTAAATGGTTGTACTGATACCGCCCAAACTACCATTGTAGTAATAGATTCGTTATTTGCTAAAGCACCAAATGATACCACCACAAAAGGAAATGTTTTAACTCTTTTAAATAAAATAAATACCAATGAAATTATAAAATTAGCAACTGTAGATGGCAATTATCAGCTTTTGTTTGATTTTATTGAAAATACAACAGTAACAGTGAGTTTATTGGAAAGCAACGGCAAATTGTTATCAACCAATAATTATGTAGTAAATAATACAACTGTAGGGGTAACCCTTAGTAAGTATGCTGCAGGGAATTACTACATAAGTGTAAAAAGTTGTTATGGAATAAAAACATTTAAAATAGTAAATCAGAAGTAAGTATAATTTAAAAACAAAAAATGAAAAAACAATTATTAGTAGGAGCTATTTTATTGGTTACAGGTAATGTAGCATTAGCACAATGTCCAATAGCAAAAGGGCAAGCACAACTTAATGCAGGCGTAGGGTTTTCAAACTTCGGTTTACCAGTATATGTAGGCTTTGATTATGGGGTACATAAAGACATTACTTTGGGAGCCGAAGTATCATTCCGTTCTTATAACAATATGTATGTAAATGTAAAATATAAGCATTCTGTTATAGGAATAGCGGGTAATGCCAATTATCATTTTAATAGCATATTGTCTATCCCTACTAATTGGGACTTGTATGCGGGTTTAAATGTTGGTTATTACATATACAACTCATCTGGTTATTATGATGGTGCTGCTGTATCAGGTGTTGGTGTAGGTGGGCAAATTGGAGGGCGTTACTATTTTAATGAAAAAGTAGGTATTAACGTTGAAGTTGGTGGAGCAAATGTTGGTGGTGGTGGTAAATTGGGGATTTCAGTAAAACTTTAGTATTAGTTAAAAAAATCTAATATAAAAGCCTCTATATGTATTTATAGAGGCTTTTTTGTAACAAATATTTAGCAAAATAGTAAGTAAATGCACGTTATACTGTGTTCAAAATAATAACTTTGTATAAAACACATATTATCAGTTATTTTAATATTTATACATGAATTACATTTACCTTACCATTACCGCCTTACTATTTAGCTTACCACTTAGCGCACAGTTAATTGATAATAAAGACGCGCCCGAATCAAAAAAAGATACCGTATATAGTGCACAAAAAGACACGATGATAATACGCGTTACGGAAAAAGTTACAAAAAAAATATTATGGGAAGATTTTTATGTAAAACGCAGATTGATAGCGCAGCGCAATTTTTATTATGTTGATGATGCTACTGGTGCTTATGGATATTCCCACTTAGACCGTAGAATAGGCAAATACAAAAAGGAATACAGAAACGAATTTTATAAAAATAACGTACGTAAAATAGAAGCTCAAACACACAAAGGAAAATTGCAAGGCAAATATGTAAGCTACTACCCCAGTGGCAAATTACAAAGTATTGGACATTATAAACAAAACAATATTGACAGTACCCAAGTAGTGTATTTTGAAAACGGCAAAATTGGTGCAACCAATAATTACATATACGGCAAAAAAGAAGGAATGGAAACCATATATCACCAAAACGGACAATTATGGAGCGAAAAAAAATACAGCAATGGCAACATAGTAGATATGATTACACTACTTGATGATACTGGTAAACCGTTAGATAAAGGAACGCTTAAAAACGGTAATGGTACAGTACTGTATTATACAGAAAACGGAATATTAAGCGAGGTGGATTATTACGCCAATGGAAAGTTTGTTAAAACTGAAAAAAAAATAAACAACTTAACAAAATAATTTAGTAAATTGAAAACACACAGCACCATTGCCTTTGATAGCATTTCGTTTTTTAATCCATTGGTAATTGATTTGCTTAATGAAGATGAAAAACTAAACGCTTTCCACACCAACACACTTACTATACAAGAGCTCATAAATCAACGCAGTAACTTTAGCACAACGCAACGTAATGTGCTACATAGCGCATTAACAGAGCAATACAATGAGTTGTGGAAACATACTATAACTAACAAAGAACGTATAACCACACAGCTTAATACGCTACTAAACCCCAATACATTTACTGTTACTACTGGGCATCAATTGTGTTTAATGACTGGTCCTTTATATTTTGTGTATAAAATTATTACCACTATAAATTATACTGAACAACTTAACGCAACACATTCGCAACATCACTTTGTGCCTGTGTATTGGGCCGCTACTGAAGACCACGATTTTGAGGAAATAAATAATTTTAAATTATACAACAAAAATCTGGAAACTACCGCCGACACTCAAGGTGCTGTAGGTAACATCTATTTACAAAACATAACTGAATTACGCGAGCAATTAGTAAGTATTTTGGGTACAACTTCGTATGCAGCGGCTATTATACATTTGTTTGATAGTGCATACACACCAACCAATACTTTAGCGAAAGCCACGCAACTGCTCGTACACGAGCTATTTGCGCAATATGGTTTATTAATTATTGATGCAAATAATGCAACTTTAAAACAAAGTATGCACACCGTGTTTACTAACGAACTTACACATAATACAGCATTTAAATTAAGTACAACAACTATTGCAGGCTTAGAACAGCAAGGCTACAAAAACATACAAGTAACACCACGAGAAATTAATTTGTTTATGATGCACCACAATAAACGTGAGCGCATTGTAAAAACCAAAACAAATTACACAGTAGGTGCAAGCACTTACACGCTTGAAGAGTTACAAAATAATATATCGCAACTAAGCCCCAATGTACTACTTCGCCCATTGTACCAAGAGAGTATATTACCCAATATAGCGTATGTTGGCGGTGGTGGCGAGCTAGCATATTGGTTGGAGTTAAAATCTATTTTTGATTATTACAATGTACCATTTCCACATTTATTGTTGCGTCATTCGGTATTAATTATTGAAGAGAGTACTCTGGAAAAATTAAGTTCAAAACAATTATCAGTGTCAGATTTGTTTGAAAGTGCAGATACTATTACCAAAAAATATATTAAATTAAATACCGAAAAAGAATTTAGCATAACAGCTTATCAACAACAGTTGGAACAACTTTATACTACCATTAATACCAAACTAAGTACCATAGATAAAAGCCTTGCGCCAGTGGCTAATGCCGAACTTAAAAAAAGCATTGATGGGCTATATGCCTTAAATGGCAAGGTAAACAAAGCATTAAAGCAACAACACGCCAACGGTATAGCACAGGTAATAAAACAAAAAGAAAAGTATTTTCCAGATGATGGATTGCAAGAGCGTTATGAAAATATATTTCAGTATATAAACAAATATGGATTTGAATTTGTTAACGAATTAAAAAATGAACTTACTAACGTAACACCTACATTTAGTATATTAACAGTATAATTTGTTGCAATGAAAAAAATACTTTTTACTCTTTTCAAAATATATTCTGGTCATTTATTTGGACAAACATATACCATTACACCACAACAAATAGTGGTACTGCCTGCTATAGTAAACGAATCTTCAGGAATTGAAGTAAACCCTGCCGATACCAGTAAAATATGGACACATAACGATAGTGGCGATTCTGCATACGTTTATCAAGTAACAACGCAAGGGCAACTATTACGCAAAATAATAATAGGTACTGGCAAAGCTGTTGATATTGAAGATATAACACGCGATGATGCGGGTAATTATTATATAGCTGATGTTGGTAACAACAATAATAACCGTACAAATCTTATTATACACAAGGTTGCTAACTTAGATACGGTTACTACGAAAGCTGTTAACAATGATAAAATCTTTTTTTCGTACCCTGATCAAACCTTATTTCCGCCTCCTGCAGCAATGCAAAATTTTGATTGTGAAGCACTGTTTCATTACAATAAACACTTGTACTTATTTAGCAAAAACAAAGGTAACAGTACCTTTGTACGTATGTATTCTGTACCCGATAGCGCAGGCACTTACGTGGCTACATTAGTAGATAGTGTAGATATAGGTACAAATATTGGTAGCTGGATAACAGCTGCCGATATGAGCCCAGACCATAGTAAAATAGCACTTCTAAGTGATAATAGTTTGCATGTATTTAGTAATTATACGGGTGTCAATTTTTTTGGTGGAATACATACACATTATAATTTTCCAAACTATTCCCAAAAAGAAGCTTTAGTATTTTTAAATAATGATGAGTTGTATATAACTGATGAGTACAACCCCATGCTAAATAATGGAGGAAATTTATACAAGTTAAATTTGGCAAGCGTACTTACTGCCAACCAATGGCTTAGTACAACTGTTGTAAAATTATATCCTAACCCAAGCAATGACTTGCTTTATATTGATATAAATCATACTCTTACAAAACCTTTGAGCGTAAGTATTTACAACACTTTGGGTGCATTAGTTATAAGTAAAAGATATACTACTACAGAACTTAATTACATAACACTTAATGTAACCGAACTTACAGCGGGGGCATATAAACTACAACTCACTTATGAAAATATTAGTAGGGTGATAGGCTTCGTGAGAAAATAATACCTTTTTTAGTATGATTTTGGGTGTAATTAATATGAACAGATATTAGTTATTGATTATAGCACTATTTTAAGTTTAGCAAATTGCAGCAACAATTGTTTTTCTTCGCCAGTGCTAAATTGTATAGTCGCTTTTATTTGCGG
>JACMRI010000109.1 GCA_014376525.1 Bacteroidia bacterium
TTAAGCAATGCCTTTAGCCCTAATGGCGATGGTAAAAACGATTTGTTTTTGAAAGGTTTAGATTTAACTATATTCAACCGTTGGGGTCAAATATTGTTTACAGGAAATCAAGGTTGGGACGGTAAATATAATGGATCAGATGTAAATGCAGGTACGTATTATTATACTGTAAAGGTAAAAAAATCAGGATCAAAAGAATTAGTTGAAAAAACGGGTGCGCTTACCTTACTCACTAACTAATACTCAATTTATTTTCTTGATATTTATTTACAATGCTAAATGTTGGCTTTGTATTTCATTATTATAGAACAAAGTTGCTTTTTCGTTAAAACTAGCGGTGTCATCAGTCGTAAAAAATTGTCTAGTTCCACTCGTAGTGCACTGCAATTGCATTTCAGGATGGCGTTGTAAATATTTATTTAAACTTTTGGCAACTATATCGCTTTGAGCTATTATTTTAATATTTGGAGCAACTATTTTTTGTAATTGCTGTAGCAATAATGGATAGTGAGTACATGCTAATGCTATGGTATCAATATTTGGATTTTGTGCCAAAAGTTCATTGTAATATTTTTGTACAAAATAAGTTCCTCCTTTGCTGTTATGTTCGTTGGCTTCAATAAGCGGAACCCACAGTGTGCAAGGCTGTTGGTACACATTCAAACTATGTTTTAGTTTATGAAGTTCAATTGGAAATGTGTTAGAAGTAACTGTACCGTTAGTAGCAAATATGCCTATGTTGTTATTTTTTGTTTTGCTTATTAATGCTTCGGCAGTAGGTCGTATAACACCTAATACTCGTTTGTGTGGATTTATTTTAAGTAAGTCGTTTTGTTGTATAGTACGCAACGCTTTTGCTGATGCTGTGTTACAAGCTATTATTACTAGGTTACACCCTTTGTCAAACAAATGTTGTAGACACTCCAATGTATAGTTATATACCGTTTCGTACGAGCGTGTACCATAAGGTACCCTAGCATTATCTCCTAAATACACATAGTCGTATTGGGGTAATTCCTCTACTATAGATTTTAAAATGGTAAGTCCACCAAAACCTGAATCAAACACACCTATAGCGCCTGGTGTATTTAGTGGTTTTTGGCTAATTATTAAACTCATTATTTATTATAATTAGTAAGTACTGCGTCAATTGTTTTATACTCTACCAGTAAGGCTTCTGCCGTTTCTATAGATACTTTTAACTCAGCACTAATAATGTTAGCGGCACGTTTTTTTAGTTTAATATTCATGGGCATTAGGTGCGTCATTAAGTTGCCTTTGGTGCGTCCTAATTTTATCATACAACTAGTGCTTATCATATTTAAAATAAGTTTTTGAGATGTACCAGCTTTCATACGTGTGCTACCTGCTATAAACTCTGCTCCAACTATACACTCTATGGTAGTATGTGCAATGTTTAACATAGGCGAGTTATTGTTATTGGTAATGCCTATTGTATGCGCACCAAGCGTGCGTGCATAGCGCAATGCTGCTAGCACGTAGGGTGTAGTTCCACTTGCGCTCAATCCTATAATAATATCGTTAGCTGCAAAGTTATGTTCTTGTAGGTCTGCAATAGCTTGCATTTGGTCATCTTCGGCATTTTCTACAGCGCTGTTTAAGGCTTTATTTCCACCCGCTATTATGCCTATAATAGTATTGTTATCTATGCCAAATGTGGGCATGCACTCTGCTGCATCAAGCACACCTAAGCGTCCACTTGTACCAGCTCCTATATATACTATGCGACCTTTGTTAGTAAGGGTTTTAAAACACTCTTCGGTTACAGTAGTTATTACATCCATACACTTTGCTATAGCTAAGTGTATAAATGAATCTTCCTTATTTATGGCTATTAATAGCTCACTAATTGACATAGCAGCCACATCATAATTGGTTGTACTTTCTGTATCTAAGCTAGTATTCACAGTAATCAAATGTTAAACCCAAAAAATGTGCATATTCTTCTCCCATTTCTTTAATATCATCATCATCAATTTTGTAATACCATTTTACTTTTACATCACTATTGTCCAACAATGTTTTAATGATACTAAGTATTTTGGAAATAGATTTACTGCTAGAGGAATTAATATATTCTAACTTAAACTCTAATATTGTGGTAGGTTTGGGAAGTTGCGTGTATGTTTCTAACCAATTAAAAATAGGGACGTAAAATTCGTAGGCATTGCTTGCAAAAGAATTACCCTGAAACAGTGCATATCCTTTTTCAGCATTAAGAACCACTCTAGGCAATTGTGTTGTTTCGTTAATATCTATAGTTTGTAACATAA
>JACMRI010000110.1 GCA_014376525.1 Bacteroidia bacterium
CCATAAGTATGAATGGTGGCGGTGGTTTTGAAATATGGCAATATACTAGCCGTACTGCCCAAAACGCAGATTTTACGCCACAACTGGGGGACTTAGGTATATTTATTGGCAAAATAAAATCGTATAATATTGAAGCTTCATACGCACATATACAACAATTTGGCGTAACAATATTAGGCACTATAACACAAGCACCTTGCGGACGTAAGCATTTTTACATGAATGATTTGTGGGGCAATACCTTTGAGGTTATTGAAGAAAAAACATCTTGGCACGAGCAAAAAAATTTTAGCACCGGCGGTGTATTTGGCGCAGTAATAGGCGTAAGCAATATGGAAAAATCGTTGCCGCTATACACTACAGTATTGGGTTTTGATAAAATAATAAGCGACACTACCGCTGTGTTTGCCGATTGGCAAGGTGTACAAGGTGCTACCAAAAAAATGCGACGTGTAGTACTGCGCAATAGCAAACCACGCGAGGGAAGTTTTGCACCACTATTGGGCGATAACGAAATAGAATTAGTACAAGTATTAGACGGTTATACGCCACGCAAAATATACGAAAACCGCCTATGGGGCGATTGTGGTTTTATACATTTGTGTTTTGATATTAAAAATATGAATGCGCTACAAGCAGCTTGTACCAAGGCAGGGCACCCATTTACTATTGATGGTGGCGCAGGCTTTGAAATGGGTGAAGCCGCAGGGCATTTTACCTACATAGAAGATGCCGATGGCACATTAATAGAATTTGTAGAAACTAAAAAAATACCCATATTTAAAAAATGGGGCATTTATTTAAACGTAGCCAAACGTGCGCCCAATAAGCCATTACCAAAGTTAATACTTAAAGCACTGGCACTAGGTAGAGTAAAATAAAGAGGTATAAATTTAAAACGGCGTTTCCTAACTTGTTAGGAAACGCCGTTTTAAATTTTATGAGTACTAATTATTTAGTAAACAATAACTCTCTGTATTTAGGTAATGGCCAGCTTGCATCATCAATTAATAATTCTAGTTTATCTACGTTGTAACGTATGGTTTCAAAATGTGCTTTTACCTTATCGCAATAGGCTACTGCTTGTTTACGACCATCAGTAAGTAAGTTGGCTTTTTTACGTTCGTTTATCATAGCAGCAACTTGTGTGCTAATGATATCAATGTGTGTAGATACTTTTTTAATATCCTCTAATTGTGTTTTGGCTAATACTTTAAACTCTTTATCAGTAAATAATTCTTTTAAACCACGTGCGTTTTCTATTAATACATTTTGATATTTAATAGCTGTAGGTATAATTTGGTTCATAGCCATATCGGCCATTATACGGCTTTCTATTTGTATTTTTTTGGTGTAGGTTTCCAACATTATTTCGTGGCGTGCCTCTAGCTCACGGTGAGTGTAAATGTTGTGTTTTGCAAATACTGCCAATGTTTGTTTGCTTACAAACGCATCTAATGCTGGAGGTGTAGTTTTTATGTTGTTTAAACCACGTTTAGTAGCTTCTTTTACCCATTCTTCACCGTAGCCATTTCCTTCAAAACGAATTTTTTTGCAACTCCCTATTATATCACGTAACACGTGTAAAATAGCATCGTCTGATTTATCTCCTTTTTTTATACGAGCATCTACATCATCTTTAAACTTAAGTAATTGGTCAGCAACTATGGTGTTAAGCGTAGTCATAGCTTGCGAGCAATTTGCACTTGAACCTACTGCTCTAAATTCAAACTTATTACCTGTAAATGCAAACGGCGAGGTACGATTACGGTCTGTATTATCCAATAGTATTTCGGGTATTTTACCTATTAAGTTCAACTTAATATCGGTCATTTCCTCTGGCTTTAATTTACCATCTTTTACTTTACGCTCCAATTCATCTAGCGTAGCCGATAATTGCGAACCTAAGAACACACTCATAATAGCGGGAGGCGCTTCGTTAGCACCCAAGCGGTGGTCATTGCCTGCACCTGCAATGGTAGCACGCATTAGGTCGGCGTGGTCGTGTACGGCTTTAATAGTATTTACAAAAAACGTTAAAAATTGTAGGTTTGATTTTGGATTTTTACCTGGACTTAATAAGTTCTTGTTGGTGTTAGTAGCCAAGCTCCAATTGTTGTGCTTTCCGCTACCATTAACGCCTGCAAAAGGTTTTTCGTGTAATAAAACACTCAAATTATGCTTGCGACCCACCTTGTGCATTATGTCCATTAATAGTTGGTTATGATCAACGGCTAAGTTAGCCTCCTCAAACACTGGTGCGCACTCAAACTGATTAGGGGCAACTTCGTTATGACGAGTTTTTATAGGAATACCAAGAGCTATAGACTCCATTTCCAAATCTTTCATAAAATTTAATGCACGCTCTGGTATAGTACCAAAATAGTGGTCTTCCAACTGTTGCCCTTTGGCAGCAGCATGTCCGAACAATGTACGCCCTGTTAATGATAAATCGGGGCGAGCATTTACTAAGGCATCATCTATCAAAAAATATTCTTGCTCCCATCCCAATGTAGCTACTACTTTGGTTATGTTTTTGTCAAAATATTGACACACCGCAGTAGCAGCTTTGTCTACCGCATTTAATGCTTTTAACAAAGGGGTTTTGTAATCCAATGCTTCGCCTGTGTACGACACAAATACTGATGGAATACACAACGTAGTATCAATAATAAATGCAGGCGACGTAGGGTCCCAAGCACTGTAGCCACGGGCTTCAAACGTGTTTCGTATGCCACCATTAGGGAATGAAGACGCATCGGGTTCTTGTTGTACTAACTGTGTAGCGCCAAAACTATCTAACGCTGTACCATCGCCTTGTGGGTCAAAAAAACCATCGTGCTTTTCGGCAGTTAAGCCAGTAAGTGGCTGAAACCAGTGTGTGTAGTGCGTTGCGCCTTGGCTTATAGCCCACTCTTTCATACCATTAGCTACTTGTGCTGCTACTTTACGGTCTATACTTGTGCCTAAGTTAGCAGCGTTTTCAACTGCCTCAAGGGCTTCTTTACTTAAATATTCTTTCATAGATGCTGTGCCAAATACTTTGCTACCAAAGGTTTTGGACATACGCACTGGCACATCTATATGTAATGGTTTGCGGTTTAATAACTCGCGGTAAGCTTGATTACGGAAATTTTCCATTAGAATTACGTTTTTTAATTTTATTTTTGGTGCAAAGGTAAAAATTTAGGGGGTAAAGTCAAATAATTGTACAATTATTTGACTTTACCCCCTAAAAAATAGAGGTTAAAATTATTTTAACTTAGTTAAAGCGTTGAAACTTTAATTTTAGTACTCCTAGCAATGCTTCTTTAAATATACTTGAACCCATTTTACTCGTACCTAGTTTGCGATCTTCAAACACTATAGGTACTTCTATTATTTTAAATCCTTTGAGGAGTGTACGGTATTTCATCTCTATTTGAAACGCATAACCCGTAAACTGTATTTCGTTTAGAGGCAATGTTTCCAATGTTTTGCGAGCATAGCACTTAAAACCAGCGGTGGTATCTTTTACATTTATCCATAAAATACTACGCACATATACAGAGCCAAAATAACTCATTAATATACGCCCAATGGGCCAGTTTATTACTTTACCCCCTTTGATGTAACGCGAACCTACAGCCAAACCCGCATTATTACTTATGCAAGCGGCTAATAAGCGAGGTAAATCTTGTGGTTTGTGGCTAAAATCGGCGTCCATTTCAAATATGTAATCGTACGTTCGCTCTAACGCCCACTTAAAACCAGCTATATATGCAGTACCCAAGCCTAACTTACCTATGCGTTGCACTAAATGTAGGGCAGTGTTGCCTTGTTGCAGTTCTTTAACAATGGCAGCAGTACCGTCGGGCGAGCCATCATCTATAATTAATACCTCGTAACCTTCGTTAAGTGCAAACACAGCATTAATAATAGCCGCAATGTTTTCTTTTTCGTTATAGGTAGGTATTATTACTAATGCTTGCATTTTTTTTGTACTTATTTTACATTTGTTTAATTTGGTTAAAAGTAGTTTTTTTTTGAGAAGTTTATGTTTTTGCAAGGCCGTATTTTTTACTATTTTCACGAAATATATTTTTATATTAAAAAATGGATAATAAAATAAAGTTTGCAATAGTAGGCCAAGGACACATAGGCAAGCGACACGCCGAAATGATTCGTCGCCACCCTGAAGCACAATTAGTAGCACTGTGCGATGTGTTATCAAAGGAAAAACTAGGAATAGCTGATTGTACAGAGAGTTTTTATAATTCGATAGATGATTTATTAGCAGCTCACCCCGATGTGCAAGTAATAAACATAGCAAGCCCCAACGGACTTCACGCAGAGCATGCTCTAAAAGCTTTAGAGGCACAAAAACACGTTGTGTGTGAAAAGCCAATGGCACTAACCAAAGCCGATTGCGAAACTATTATATATAAAGCGCTTAATGTACACAAGCAAGTGTTTTGTGTAATGCAAAACCGCTACAGCCCCCCAAGCGAGTGGATAAAAAGCGTAATAGACCAAAAGTTATTGGGCGATATATATACCGTGCAGCTTAATTGCTACTGGAACAGAGATGACCGCTACTACAAAGCCGATGGCTGGAAAGGCAAGCAGGACTTAGATGGTGGCACATTGTTTACACAATTCTCTCACTTTATAGATATTATGTATTGGCTGTTTGGCGATATAAAAAATATTCAAGCCAAGTTTAACGATTTTGCACACGCACACAGCACCGATTTTGAAGACTCGGGTCTAATAAGTTTTGATTTTGTAAACGGAGGTATGGGTTGTATTAACTATAGTACTGCTGTGTGGGACACTAATCTCGAGAGTAGCCTTACCGTAATAGGTAGTACTGGCAGTGTAAAAATAGGCGGGCAATACATGAACGAAGTAGAGTACTGCCACATAAAAAATTACACTATGCCTATACTTGCACCTACCAACCCAGGCAACGACTATGGCGCATATAAAGGCTCGGCAGCTAACCACCACTACATAATTGAAAACGTAGTAGATGTGTTACAAGGTCGCAACACTATTACTACCAACGCCCTAGAAGGACTTAAAGTAGTAGATATTATTGAGCGTATTTATGCTCTGCGCAAAGCGGATAGAAAGAGTTAGAGTTTTAATTTAACTTAATTAGGATGGATGTAAAAGTTAATTTTGGTAAATAATACTATGCTTAATTAACCAATGTTCTTTTTGGTTTTATATGTACCAATAAGTGTATTTTTACAATTGTAAAATAGCTAATGCGCAACTTATACCATATATTACATTTAACGCCTAACTGTACAACTACCGATGTAAAGAGGGAGTTTCGTAAGCTTGCACATAAGTACCACCCCGACCGTAATGCAGCACCAGAAGCTGTGGTGTTATTTAGTCAAATAATGGATGCGTACTCTATACTTAGCAATGATAAATTGCGTGCTAAATACGATGCTTTGTTAAATAATAATTTAGCAAGTAATAGTGTAAAAGACATGCCAAAAACAGATGATTTTTACAAAAAATATGGTACTATAGCTAAGTTTAAATATACTAACCCAAATTATGTAGTGCCTATTCGTAAGCACCCCAATTTATTGGTATTGGAACGTATTGGATTTTATTTTATGCTTGGCATAAGCATTTATGGAGTAACGTACACTTTTATGCAACTTAATTTAGCTACAAATAAAACCGAATTTGAAATAGCACTGAACGGATTAGTTGGAGCGTTATTTTTTGCAGGTATATTTTTGTATTGTTGGTTTTATGTTATGAGTTTAAACAAAAAAAAATAGAATGAAAATATGCCAATAATTTTAGTTGTGGCTAACCAGTAATTCAAAATTATGCGCACCTAATTATTTTTGTATATTTACTGCCTAAGTATTTAGTATTGTATGCAGCGCAACTTTATTGTTAATTTATTTTTTTTACTCTTACTC
>JACMRI010000111.1 GCA_014376525.1 Bacteroidia bacterium
GCTAATTTTAATATCAGCAATGGAAGTAAATTTAGAAGAGTACAAAGTAGAAATACCTAGCCTTGTAAAAGACAAAATAGCCAAAGTAATAAAAGTGAAAGTAGATGCTAATTATGTTGCTTACGTAAAGAAAAAATAAAAATAAAATAGCTGAATAAACATTAAAAAATAGGCTATCATAATTAATATGATAGCCTATTTTTTGTTTTAGAAATTATTAGCATATTTACATAAATGACAAACCGATTTATATACTGTATTTTATTTTATTTTTTGCTTGTTGTAAGTACGCTTACAAAGGCAGAAAGCGCCTACACCGATTCGTTGGAAAGATTTGCGTCTACCACCACCAACAAAAAATTACAATTAAAAACGTATCATCATTTAGCATTTTATTACAACGCTATACAAAGCGACAAAGCCTTTGTGTACGGCGTAAAAACTTACGAATTAGCCACTAAACTAAAACTACCGCAGGACCAATGCAAAGCCTTAGTATGGCAAGCCGCCTACAATGCACGTAAGCAACAATACGTGCTGGCTATAAAACAATTTAAACAAGCGTTACTACAAGCCAACGCTACTAAAGAGGATAACCTAATAGGTTTTGTAAACTCTTGGACAGGTTATTATTACTTGCAAACACATGATTATTACGCCGCACTTATTTATTTTAAAGATGCTCATTTTTTTCTTTCACCCGATAATTATGAGAGTATTACTTACAATTATTATTTGCAAGGCACATGCGAATTAGCACTAAACAATGCACCAGCGGCACTTACCACGTTTAGATTAGCACTTAATAATTGCGAAAAACTAAACGATGCACCACTTTCATTTTTGTGTAATAATGGTTTGGCTAATGCATTGCTCCGTGTTAAAAACGATGAGCTTACTTTACCACAAATAGACAAAAGCATAGCGCTGGCATCAAGCATTAACGAGCCTGTATTTATTGATGATGCGCTAAACAACAAAGCCATAATGTACATGCTTAACCGCAACTACAACAAGGCGGTGGAGGTATTTAATATAATAAATATGCATACATCGGCCACCAAAAATTATACGCTAAAAACCAACTGTTGCAACAACTTAGCAAATGCTAACTACGAAATAAGAAACTACCCACAAGCCTTGTTTTATGCTGATACAGCCGTTAAATACGCACAACTAATAATGGATAAAACATTAGTGGCGCAAACCTTACTCATTAAAGCAAATATACTTAAAGCGCTCAATAATTTGCCCAAAGCATTTGAGTGTGTAAGTGCAGCAACTATATACGCCACAGCAGCCCAAAACACCGAGTTGGTGTATAAAGCCGTAAGTTTAAGTAGCAGATTAATGTACAACCAAGGCAACTACAAAGGTGCTTTTGAAATGCTTACCAAGGCTAACCATTTGGCAGATTCCCTGCACTACGAGCAACGCATAGAAGATGCGGTAAAAGCAACGGCCGAAATAAAATTTGAACAACGCCTAAAAACCGATAGTTTAAAGCGGATGGAAGTAGATAAAGTAAAAAATAAACAACAAGCCGCCAAAGACGAAACAGTACAATCTCTACTATCAAAACAACGTATAATTATAGCAATAGCAGTGCTTATAGCCCTGCTTATTACGGCTATGGCATACAACTGGCGAAAGAATTTTAGTAGAGCAAAAAAGCTAAATAATTTATTAGAACAACAAAAAGAAGAAATAGAAATGCGCCGCGAAAAGCTACAATTACAAAACGTAAAAATAACAGCGCAACGCAACGCCATTGAAGAAAAAAATAAAGAAATAACCGATAGCATAACTTATGCAAAACGCATACAAAACGCACTACTAACATCCGAAAATTTTATAAGCACACAAGTAAAAAGCCATGCCATATTTTACCAACCTAAAGACATAGTAAGTGGCGATTTTTATTGGGCCGAAAACGTAGGCGGTAAGTTTATAATTGCCAGTGCCGATTGTACAGGACACGGTGTACCAGGCGCATTTATGAGTTTGTTGGGAATTAGTTTCCTTAACGAAATAATAGTAGATAAACGTATTACCCGCCCCAACGATGTGCTAGATACCCTGCGCGACAGTATTATAAAAGCCCTTAGCCACGACAACAACAACGAAACCTACCGCGACGGTATGGATATGAGTTTGTGTTCGTTTGATTTTGACGCAATGGTACTAGAGGTTTCCTCGGCCAATAGCGACGTATATTTGTTTAGAGTGGCAGGAAACAAAGGTTTGGTAGTAAATGGTAAAAATGTATTGCCCGAAAAATATACCGCAGAGGGAGCGCTCTATTGCATTAAAAGCGACAAATATCCCGTAGGCACGCATGTGGGCGATTTGCTACCATTTACGCTTAACAAAATACAACTGCAGCCCAACGATGTAGTATTTACAGGCTCCGACGGTTATGCCGACCAATTTGGCGGTCCTAAACTCAAAAAATTTAAGTACAACCAACTCGAAGATTTATTGATACAAGTAGCACTTACAAAAGATACCACTACCCAAAAAGAATTACTCGCTACCCGCTTCAACGCTTGGATGGGCAAAGAAGAACAGGTAGATGATGTGTTGGTAATGGTAATAAAGGTATAGGTTAAATATACTAAATAAGAATTTGCGCATTTTGAATATACGTTTTAAATAAAAACAAATTTTTTAACTTTATACTATGCAAAATACGTATATAAAAAATAAGCGAAGTTAATTGTAAAATAACAATTTAATTGATGTTTGTTGTAAGAGGTAGCAATTGTATTTACATTAGCCAATTAACAAGTTATGTGTCAGGCTAAAAGAAGACCAACAGTACAAACAAAAACAACAGAAATAAATGAACCAATCATTCAATAGACAACAACTAATAAGACTTTGCAATCAAGCAGATTTAGCACATTTGGTTTTGCCCAACACACAAACCAATGCTTCGCAAAACCAAAAGAGCTAAATTTACCCAACGCACCACTAGACAATATGGAATTAACAGAGAAACTTTTAACAGAACTACAAAGACGGCTGAAAATTGGGAATCGCAGAGGCGTTCATTTGAATGCTATTCCTGCAAATTCAAGATATAAGTTCGACTTAAATAGACTTTCTCATATTGACA
>JACMRI010000112.1 GCA_014376525.1 Bacteroidia bacterium
ATCAATTGTTTATAGCTTAACTTAATGACATTGCCCGCAAGTGTTCTATAGCTTATTATTAAATTGGTTGGCTCTCGCAAGTGTTAAGCTGGTTACTGAGCGGAGTCGAAGTATAAGCGTCACTTGTGAGTATATATAGTAGAAGTTTATTATAGTGTTAATTTTATAATAAGGTTATAATGAGAGAAGTGGCAACTTCGTTAGACTGTATTATCATTACTTTTTTGTTTTATAACAAAGTTATAACTCTTTCTCATTGTTATGTTAATTTAAAATTAACACTACAATAAACTTCTGCTATATAAAAGTTCCAACCGAGGCTTTTCTGCCGAGCTCACGAAACAATAATTTAAAACTTGTGGTGAGCGTAGCGGAACCATTAACACTGAGTAACAAGTGACGCCATTACTTCGTTTACTCTACGCAATAGCTTAACACTTGAAACAGCACCACCAATTAATTAATAAACCGTTGGAACACTTACACCAGCAGGGGTATAAGTATTCCAAGCCTTTTCAAAGGCAGGAAGTAAAATCAAAAATCTTTTATACTAAGCCCTGTGGACGATTTCAAAAGACTATTGTTAACTTGTAACGAAGCGTAATTTAATTTCATAATCAGAAATTTAGACTATCAAAGAGCGGTAATACACAACTTCAAATTACTTACTAATTCTAATGTGTTAATTAATCGGTATAAACTCTATTATTTGAAATGTGGTACATAATTAAATTTAGTATCACTTACCGCATTGCTACAAACTTATGCGTAGTACTAAATTGTTGTAATAGCACGTTGGTTTGTAGTATTGAATATAGCGTTTGTGCCTTTGGGTGCCCAATTATAACAAGGTGCTGCGCTGTAGCGTTAAGTTTAATAATGGTAGCTAGTTTACTAGTATAATACCCATCTGCGCAAGCACAAAACAGCATTCCTTTGCTTAACACTTTGGCTTTAAAATTGGTTTGTGCAATGGGATTTCCTTTACCAATAGGGCTGTGCAAGCCTTTGTTTAGTTTGCCTCGCACAAACAAATTCCAATAAAACAAAGGGGAGTATTTATAACTTGCAATGGGTAATTGGGTAAAGGCTCCATTAGCAACAGGTGCTATTACATTGTTAGTAAACCGCCATATATCTTTGTTGGGCGCAGCAGTATAATCGTACTCGTAGGGTTGCAATGTATTTTTTCCGCCTACAAATACACTACTATCCGTAGTTATGTTTAGTTGTAGTAAGGTAGTAGCAAAGTGTTCAAATGGTTGTGCGCACCAGCCTCCAGCCCTAAATGCGGTAATTGGTGTGTGTATGCAATTTTGCAATGCTTTAGTGTAATTAATGATGATGTTATGCGCATCTGCTTTACTAAAATCGCTTAGCTTATAACGTTCGGTTTTCATTACCCATTGTGCGCCATCATAATAACTATCTTCCCAGTGTGGGTGTATGTGTAGTTGAATAGCATGCCCTGCTGCATCAGCATTAGCGAGCTGTTGGTGTATAAGTTCGTAATCGGTTTTAAGTTGAGGAAACTGTTTGCATTGTTGTTGTAGCTTGTATATAAATCCAGCATCAACAAACAATGTTATTTTGGCATTGTGTGCATTAGCAATGCAAAGTAATTTGTTGGTAGGGTGTAGCAAACAATTGTGAACTGTGCCTGTGTTTGCCCCAAAATAAAGCTCGTAATCGTAGGTGAGGTAAATGTTCATGTAAGTATTGTAATTATTTATTGTACTGTTATTTGCTCATGAACCGTTGAGTTTAAACGTAATTAGTAATTAATTTTACCTTATTAGTTCGTACCAACGTTGGCGCAATAAAAAAAGTACTGCTAACGCTTCCGTTATTGAGGCTACAATACTCGTTAGCATACTACCTTCTACATTAGGATAAAAAAAACCGACAAGTCCAAAATCCTTTACTAATAAGGGTAACAAGCCATATACCAAAGCCATATAAATAAGCATAGCCACATCTGCCCGCTTGGAATACGACGAAAAATTTAACAGTAACAATATTCCCAAGTCTCTAACAACAAAACCGAATACACTAATAAGTAGTGAGCCATTACTTGCTGTTAATATTATTTTATCTGTTAGGAAATCCATGCTATTACTTGTCAGTTCAGCATTATTTAACGCTACAAAATTAAAAGATAATACTGTTGCAACTATTCCACCTAACGCTGCCACAGGAAATGTTACTAACCACAGTGGAGCATTTTCAAAAAAAGAACGGTAGCTTTTGGTTTTAACAGCCGAGATAAGTGTGGTAAAATTAACAATGCTTTTGGCTTCGCTAAAAGCAAGTATATACACCATGCTCAGTAATTGCACACACGTATATCCTACGCAAGTAAGTAAAGCTGAAGTATTAGTTTCTGTTTTTGCGCCTACAAAAAAACCTAATTGAAACAGGAAATTAGTGCCTATGAATGTTAGCCACCATAAAGGGACGTCAGAAAACTGTAACTCTTTACGCATACTACGGTACAAGCCTGCAATTACCCAAGCACAATAAAATATGCTACTTAATATAGTTGTATTAAAAGGTAAATTATACCAATTATCAAACATTGAATTATTGCTAGAGTAAGTTCTTTCTGTATAAAAACTGGTTAAACTACTTACTAGCACTACGCCTATAATAATGAGTTGGCTACTTTTTATTTTGGTTCTTACGCTTGTTTTACGCATTAGTTGCAATGCTATTAATTGTATTAAACCTGTAAGTGTAATCATTGCTATTAGTAATGTTGCACCTAGTTTATAATCGTGCATTATACGTGTAGCACTTTGGTTAGTTTCATAATTATAATAAGTTTTGTAGCCTGCAGTAAGCATAAATGCTAGCCAACACATTAATGCGCCGTACCAGTTGTAAATAGTGCTACCAAAGAGTTTGCCTAGAACCAACTTTAATGCACCTAAAGCACTCATTTTTTGCCAATCCCATGTGTTTTCGTTGTGTTCGTTTATTATGGAGTCGGCAGCATTTTTCATTCCCCATATTATACCTATAATTATAAAACCTCCTAAAGATACTTTGTGTACAATTTCATAAAAATCATTAGGTGTACCGTTGGTACTAGAATATATTAATAATAATACTAAGCTAAGTAGCGCAGGCATTGCTAATAGGCGCATTGGGCTTATTTCTAGCCATACGTTTTTGGCAAATTCGGCGTTGTGTTTTAATAGCGTTTTCATTTTTATAGTTGTGCGTTTTTATAATTAGCTACTGTTTTAATGTATTCGTCTTGCAGATTAGTTTTTAATACTGCAAAATATTCTACGGCTATGTTTTCGGCTATTAATAGTTGTAATAATGCGTGCTTGGTACATAGTGCTTCGTTTAATTGTATGATGAGTTTATGGTCGATTATTTGCACTTCTTTTACGCCATTTATTAAATGTATAGCGCTAAGTTGTTGCGTTACATTGGCTACATGCACCTCTATGTTGGTGTAATTATTTGTTGAGGTTGATGCGCTGTTGAGCAATCGATGCTCTATCATTTTACCATCTTGTATTACCAACATTACCGATGAATAATCTTCCAATTCGGCTAATATGTGCGATGATACTATTATAGTCATTCCGTTATTACGCAGCTCCAACAATAGTTGAGATAAGGAGTGGCGTGCCTCAGGGTCTAAGCCTGAGGCAGGTTCGTCTAACAGTAATACTCTAGGGTTATGCACTATAGCTTGCGCTATACCTACTCGCTGGCGCATTCCGCGCG
>JACMRI010000113.1 GCA_014376525.1 Bacteroidia bacterium
GCAATAGCTTTTGCTTTGGCTTCCTCTTCTAATTTCTTTTTGGCATCAGCGTCTGCTTTAGTTTTATCGGCAGCTGCTTTAGCGTCTGCATCAGCTTTTGCTTTAGCATCAGCGGCTGTTTTTTCGGCAATGGCTTTTGCTTTGGCTTCCTCTTCTAATTTCTTTTTGGCCTCAGCGTCTGCTTTAGTTTTATCGGCAGCGAGTTTAGCGTCTGCATCAGCTTTTGCTTTCGCATCAGCTGCTGTTTTATCGGCAATAGCTTTTGCTTTGGCTTCCTCTTCTAATTTCTTTTTAGCATCAGCATCTGCTTTAGTTTTATCGGCAGCGAGTTTGTCGGCGGCAGCTTTCTCTGCTATTGCTTTGGCTTTCGCATCTGCATCAGCCTTAAGCTTAGCCTCTGCGTCTGCTTTAATTTTTGCTTCTGCATCAGCTTTTGCTTTTGCGGCATCAGTTGCTGCTTTTGCTTCTGCAAGTGCTTTGGCTTTCGCTTCGTCTACCGCTTTATTTTCACTTTCTTTTTTCTTAACCTCATACTCTTTATTTAGAACTGATAGTTGCGATTGTACCGTTTTTGTATACGCTTTGTCGTAATCAAACCCTCCTGAAACAGGATCGTAAGCTATTTTGGCTATTGGCTGATTTAATATCGTATAATCTATTCCTTTAATTTCTTCAAACAAAGTAACTTCCCAACCTGCAAAAGCTCCATCTTCGCCACTTGACATTTCTTCAGCAGGAATGTTTTTAGTGGTAATGTTTACCAATTTGCTTACATGCCCAGGCTTACTCATTTTAAGGGTGTAATCTGCATTGGGGTCTAATCTAAATGCAAATTTCCCATTAACGGAGGTGGTTACTTTTTCTACTTCGCTGCCATTTTTAATTAGTGCCACATTAACTCCCTCTAATTTTTTACCGTCTTTTTTTATTGTGGCTTCTACATCTAATTTCCATTGTGCATAAGACTTATTAGTCATACACATAAACAACATTATGCAGGTTAGACATATTGTTTTTAAATAATTAGATATATTGAAGGATAATAGCAATCGTATTTTATGTTGAGTAATTAGAAATATAAAATAATTGGTGAGTTATTACTTTGCTTTTTTAGCAGGTGGAGTTTTGGTAGGTGCACTATTACTTTTCATTAGTCTAACGTTTTTAACAATTTCGGGCATAAAGTC
The DNA here is from genome assembly GCA_014376525.1 of Bacteroidia bacterium. Lineage (GTDB taxonomy): Bacteria > Bacteroidota > Bacteroidia > UBA4408 > UBA4408 > JACMRI01. Next base: position 1,188 of record JACMRI010000113.1, read on the forward strand.
TGACTTGTCAAGTACTATTATTTCCTCCTCATATTTAGGGAAACCAGGCTCCTCGGCGGTTAGTTTGTATCGTCCTGCTACATCAACTACAAATATAAATTTACCGCTTTTAGCACTTACTTGTTTGCTTTCCACCTCCTCGCGAGTATCCATATTTAGTAAGGTTACAGTAGTTTTATAACTTCCTTTGTACAAACTATCACCCAATATTATTTTACCTCTAATGGCGGTTATTTTATTATTATCTTCATCGTTAAATGTAATTTTATATATATCCAAGTCGCCTAGCCCTTCTTTTCGGTAAGCAGATACGTATCCATCTCGGTTGTTGCCAGCAAGTGTAAATTGCATATTATCGTCGGCAGTATTTAAAGGGTAGCCCATGTTTTCGGGCATTCCCCATTCTTTTTTGGTAGTGTCCCATTGTGTTTTGAAAATATCGTAGCCACCCATACTGTTGTGTCCTTCGCTGGCAAAGTAAAGTGTTTGCTCATCTTGAGATAATATTGGAAATGCTTCACCAAAAGGTGTGTTTATATTTTCGCCTAAGTTGGTGGGTAGTCCCCATTTTCCATCAGGCAGTATTTTAGAAATGTATAAGTCCGTGGCTCCTTTTCCACCTGGTCTGTCACTTACAAAATAGAGTACTGTATTATCATGATTTAAGCAGGCTTCGGTTTCTATGTCATCAGTATTTATGTTTTCGGAAAGGGGAGTTGGCTTAGGGAAACTCTTACCTTTTGCCGAATAAGTTTGAAACAAATCTCCGTGTATATCTACACTTTCGTAATATACCATCATAGTTTTTCCATCGGCACTCATTCCAACAGATTGCTCATCTTCGGCACTATTTAAGGGTACTCCAGCTGCTTTTGCTTTTGACCATTTTCCATTTACTACTTTACTAAAATAAATATCAGCCGTTTTGTAACCCAAAGCTCCAATCATTGCACCCATATTGGTTTCTCGGCGAGATGTAAATGTAAGTGTGCCCTCGTTGCTAGATACAAAAGGATAATAATCGGGGTACTTAGAATTTACATCTTTACCCAAATTAGTAAATGTAATATTTATTGGTTTTTTTATGGCAACCTTTGCATACTCTGCAGATTCTATCATACGCTCGGCGATGGAAATATCTTTTTTTGAGTTTTTTTCTATATATAATTTGAGTTGCTTAATACCCGCATCAAATTTGTTGTTTACACATAATGCTTTGCCTAGTTGTATATACACGTCTGGGTTGGTATAATTTTGTTTTAGAGCCGCTTCAAAATAAGGTATAGATTTGCTTCTATCGCCGTACAGTTTTAAATAGCAACAGCCTATTCTATAATTATATTCGGCATTGCTAGGAGTTGCTTTAAGTAATTTTAAATATTCGGGCAGCGCATTTACGTAGTCCGTGTATTCATAATATTCTTTTGCACTCAATTTTTCGGCCTGTTGCGCTCCTACATTTTCGCCAAAAGCAAGTTGGAGGAGTGCAAAGTATATGACTATTTTTTTCAAGAGATTTTTTTAATTTTTAATAATACTTAAATGGTTATAGCTTAGTGGGTTTTATATTCTTTAATGGTGGTATAATAGCACTGTTTTTTTTGAGCATTAAAGGCAAAAACATAGCTTGTTGATAATCTACTTTATCCATAATTGTAAATTCTTTTTCGGCTTTTTGGTATCCCAAAGGTTCAGCACTTATTATGTAAGTGCCTGCTTCTAAGGCAAGATTAAATTTTTTTTTTGCTGCTTTATACACAAATGCATCTTTGTGTACAATTTCGCCAGTAGCTTTGTTTATAATTTTTAGTTCTACATCGTTAGTTGCATAAGTAAGTGTATCATTAACATAAACTGTACCTTTTATAAAAGTGAGTTTAGCTTCGGCGGTGTTAAATATTACTTTCCAAATATCATAATCGCCAAATCCACCTTCACGTATGGTAGATATGTATGCTTCTCGCTCTGTTTTATTTACGGCGTAGTGCATATCATCAGCAGTAGTATTTACTGGGTAGCCAATGTTTTTGGGCGTTTGCCACTTTGCTTTTTTATCATCGTAAGTTGATTTAAATATATCAAAATCGCCCATAGAGTTATGCCCTTGCGAACTAAAATAAAGTGTTTTTTCGTCTTCCGAAAATTGGGGAAAATCTTCTTCGTATATGGTGTTAATACTTGGCCCCATGTTTTGAGGTTCGCTCCAGTTACTATCGGGTAACATACGCGACATATATATGTCGGTACCGCCATATCCGCCTGGTCGGTCGCTTGCAAATACTATAACGTTACCCTCAATATTAATACTTGCAGCACTTTCCAATGCAGAGGAATTAATAGGCAATGGTAAAGGATCGGCTATTGCAAATTGATGTTTTTTGTTGATGGTGCTTAAAAAAATATCTCCAAATACTTTTTCATGCTCTACATACACAATCATCTTACTGCCATCAGATGTTAAGCCTACGCACTGTTCGTCTTCTTTAGTATTAATGCTACTCCCCACGGTTTTTCCTTTTGTCCAAATTCCGTTTTTAACCTCGCTAATGTATATATCGGACGTGTATAATCCGTCAGCATCTTTTATACCACCTACTCGGCGCGTGGTGTATAATAAGTAACTTTCGTCAAATGGCAAAAACGGATAGTAGTCAGGAAACTCCGAATTTATTTCTTTACCCAAATGTGTAAAAGTAACATCAAGCGGGTTTTTCATTAACTCAATACCGTTATTACACATTTCAATAAGGCGGAGTACAACTTCCCTTTCCCCTTTTTTGGGTTTTAATAAATACTTGTTGTATTGCTCTATGGCTTTGTCAAACTGGTAATCGTAATGATACGCGCGGCCTAATAATTTAACAACTTCAATGTCTTTATAATTATTTTGTATAGCTGCTTGTAAGTAGGGTATAGCTTTCTTTTTTTCGCCATTCATTTCCAAATAGCATTTACCTACTTTAAAATTCCAGTCAGGGTTAGTTTTATTTTGTGATGCTTGTGCTATAAATTTTTTTACAGCTTCCTTGTAATTATGATACTTGTATAAATCTTCAGCAGATTGTTGTGCATAGGTTGTTTTTGCTGTAAAAATACAGCACATACTATAAACAATAAGTGTAAGAAAACGGTTCATTTAAATAAAAAAATAACGGCTCCTGCAATAAGCTATGAGCCGTTAAATATAAAAATTAATTGTTGGTTTTCAAAGCTAAATTATTTGTTCATTAAGTCTTCTATTTCCTCAGCGTTAATTGGGATATTTGCCATTAAATCTAGCTGACCAGTTGGGGTAATAAGTATGTTGTTTTCTAACCTAATACCCAAACCTTCTTCGCGTATGTATATGCCTGGTTCGCAGGTAAATACCATGCCTGCTTGCATTGGCTCTTGAAACATTCCTACATCATGAACATCTAAGCCCAAAAAGTGCGAAGTACCGTGCATAAAATATTTTTTGTAAGCGGGTAGTTTTTCTTTTTGTGCTTTTACTTCTTCAGTAGTAATTAAGCCTAATTGTAATAATTCTTCAGTCATTAATTCGCCTACAGCAAGGTTATATTTTTCAAATGTGTTGCCTACAGTAAGCATTTTTATTGACGCATTCATTACACGCTGTACAGCATTATATACTGCTTTTTGGCGAGGCGTAAAACGCCCACTTACAGGCAAGCAACGCGTCATGTCGCTGGCGTAGTTTCCGTATTCGGCAGCTACATCAAGCAGTATTACATCGCCTGCTTTGCACGCTTTATTATTATCTACGTAGTGCAATACACATGCGTTTATACCACTTGCTATTATTGGTCCGTAGGCAAAACCTTGCGATCTATTACGTACAAATTCGTGTATTAATTCGGCCTCTATTTCGTACTCCATTACCTCAGGTTTTACAAATGGTAATAAGCGACGAAAACCTTTTTCGGTAATGTTGCAGGCGTGTTTTATAAGTGCTAATTCGTGCTCAGTTTTTAGGGCTCTAATGCGGTGCATAATAGGTGCACTGCGTTCGGTTTTGTGTAATGAATACTTTTCTTTTATCCACATATTAAGTCGGTCTTGAGCTGTTTGCGTTACATTACCCTGGCGTGCATGTTCGTTGGCATTCAAATAAATATGCTCTGTTTGATAAATAAACGCTTGTAACGCACCTTTAAAACTACTTACCCATTGCACGTTTTCTATACCACTTACAGTTGTACCTTGCGCTTTATTAAGCATTGCGCCCTCCCATATTGCTATGTGTTCGTTGGTTTCTTTTATAAATAAAATTTCTTTGTGTTCTTTAGTTACGGCATCAGGGTATAGCACTAGCATAGTATTGTCTTGATCTATACCGGTGAGGTAAAATAAATCGCTGTTTTGACGAAAACCCATAGTACCGTCGGCATTGGTAGGCATAGCGTCGTTGCTTGTAAATATGGCAACGCTGTTTGGTTTTAAAAACTTAATAAATTTAGTGCGGTTGGTAATAAATAATTCGGAAGCTATTGGTAAATATTTCATAACAATTGTTTTTAGTAAATGTAATTTGTGTTAGTAAAATTTAGTTGATATTATTAATTCAGCATAATGATATAACGTAAAATATTAATCAATAAAATCTATAGGAGTGCAATAGCCATCTACACAACTAAAGGCTTGCAACTTATCTTTAAATACCGATGGTTTGTATATTGATTTTTTGAGTAACATACGTAAGCATTCTTGTATTCCCTCTATAATAGAAGGGTGGGGGTGCATCATATTTGCCAAATCCTCAATACCTTGATTGGTATACATAAGGTAAGCAATGGCTTGTATGGCGCTACTAGCGTGCTCTCCTACAGCACGCATACCCAGTATTTTCATTTCCTTATCATTACTTACTATAATTTTAAAAAACCCTTTGGTTTTGCGCATAGCAATAGCACGGGCTATAAGTGAGTAATCTATCTTAACTACTTTTACGGGTATGTTTTTGTTTTTGGCTTCGTCCTGTCCCATACCAAGGCTTGCTACCTCTGGGTTCAAAAACATTATAGTACTTATGTTACTGTACTCTATTGGTTTTTTTACTTTGTCAAACATACGTACCACAGCGTGACGTGCTTCACGTTCGCCTACATGTACTAGTGCCATTTGGCTTGTTAAATCGCCTGCTACAAATATGTTAGGTATGTTGGTTTGCGTGTCTACATCTTGTATGTTGAGTTTAGCGCTTAGTTTAACGCCAACTTCTTCAAGGCCAATATTTTCTATATTGCCCACACGTCCTACTGATATTAATGCTTTTTCTACGTTAATAATTTCACGGCGTCCGTCAGTATACACTAACTCATATTCTACTTTACCGTCTTTAATTTCCATACGTACAAGGCTGCTATTCTTGTGTATGACCACTCCATTTTTTTCTAAATTTTCGGTTACTGTGCTTGATACATCTTCATCTTCAAACGGAAGTATTCTATCTGCTTTATCAATAAGATGTACTTTGGTTTTTCCAAAGTTACTAAATATGGTTGCAAACTCGCATCCCACTACTCCAGCACCTAGTATTACGAGGCTTTTAGGGAAATCTTCAAAATTATTTAATCCATCGCTGGTGCATATAGTTTGCTCGTCAATGTTAATGTGGTTTAGCTTACGAGGGCGACTACCAGTAGCAAGCATTATGTATTCAGTTTCAATTTCAAATGTACCTAAGTCGCTTTGTATTTGTACTTTATTGGCACTTAGCATTTTGCCTGTACCCTTTATGTAACGTAGGGTTTGGGTATTATTACTGCGTTCTTGAAGCAATAATGTTTGTTTCATCATTTGCTCATTACGCTCGGTTAGGGCTTGGTCTATCTGTGCTTTTACGTCGTTATAACATACTTCGTAGGTAGGCACAACTTCTCGTGTGGCGGCTACACGCTGCGAATATTCCCACATGGTTTTGCTCCACAATGCTCCATTGTAGAGCGCTGCACCTCCTAATTTTTTTTTTTCTATTAAGAGTACTTTTTTATTAAAATCTAACGCGCGCATTGCTGCTGCGTATCCTGATGGGCCTCCGCCTATAATACATAAATCAAATTTTTCCATAGTAAGGAGTTATAATATTTTACAAACTTAAAAAAAGAAAGGCAATGAATTTTATGAATATTCAATTTAAGATACATTGTAAAGTTTGACGCGGATTTAAATACTTGTGATGCTATGGATTATTCAAAAAATTTGTTCTTTTGGACAATATCATCAATTGCTTGATCTGTAGAATTTACATATGTAATAGTAATTCCGCTTAAAATTTCTCTGCTAAATTTATGAAATATTTCAAACTTTCCCGCCTCTACAGCTTTTTCAAACCAATCTAATTTAGGCAAAATTTTATAGTGGTTAGTTAAGCCCATATTTTTTACAACTGGCTTCCAAACCGCAAAGTACCATTCCATACTTGGTTGATGAAAAGTTCTTAGTTTTTGTTTATCAAAAACTAAATGATTTATTTCAAACTCTTTTAACATAGCAGAAATATGTAAAAACATTTCTTTAAAATAATCAATTGGTATATACTCTTCTTTAGCAGAGCAAATTGCCATTTTTAACTTTTTGTTATAATACAACGAGATAAAAGGATTTTCTTTTACCAAATTAAACTCATAATCTTTAACTTGTAATTTTGTCATAACTTAAAATTCAATAATGATAAATGAAACATCATCTGTTTGCTTGTTTTCGCCTTTCCAAGTTACAAACTCGTGGTGTATTAGTTTGCACAAATCGCTTGCGTTTTTTAAATATTGTTTACTTAACAGGGTTTTTAAACCAGCTCGAGAAAATTTCCTGTTTTTTTCGCCCCCAAACTGATCTGTTAAACCATCAGAGTATATTATTAATTTATCGCCAGTCATAATAGCAAGTTCAAAAAGTTCAAACTCAGTTGTTGCATTATCTCCAATTGATTTTTTTGTACTACATAATTCTTGTATTTCACCATGTTTGTTTAACAAAATTGCTTTGCCTTTAGCCGAACTGTAAATTAAACTGTTGTTAGCAGATGAATAACAAAAAAAAGCGCCTTCGTTATGAGCGATTGACGCTTTGTTGTTAAACGTTTTATGTAGTCGCGAATTTAATAAATTTAACAAAATTTTAGGGTTATCTATTTCCATGCTAGTCATTAATTCTTTAAGCAAAAGAATGCTAGATATACTAAGTAATGCTGCTGGAATCCCATGCCCTGTAGAATCTAATAAGCCAAAAACAACTCCTTTATTAGTGTTTTTTATAAATACAGTATCTCCACCAATACCTATTTGTTGTATAACTTGGTACGACGCGTCTTTAAAAAAAATTTTCAGAATATTTACATCAGGCAATAAAGAATTCTGAATAATAGATGCAAAATTTATACTATCAAAAATATCATTGTTTGAAAGAATCAATTCTTTATTTTTCCTCTCTAAATCATTTTGAGTTTGTAATAAAAAATTAGTTGTAGAGGCAAGCATATCTTCTTTGGCTTGCAATTGTTCTTTAAAATACAGAGGTTCCATCATCAATATTTTTTCGTAATTAACTATCTAACTAAAATTACATACTAGTTAGATTATTTTATTTATATATTCTTGTTAAACACACTTCTTTTTTGATAGGAGCTACTATCATTGGGAACTTTTCTACTACTACGCTACTTGTATCCAAACCAAAGGCTTTTTCTTCGGGCAAACTAAGTTCTTTTAACATAAAATAAGCATTAAGTATTATGCGTTCGGTAAACGGTAATTCGTTTTCGTTAGATAAAAATTTCTCTATTACTACAAATTTAAAATCGCCTACTACATTGTTTTTGTTTAATGATTCGTAACGGCTTGTAATATCAACTTCGCCATTTTTTACCATATCTTGCACTACTTTGCGGAACATTAAGTTAATACGCGGCTCTACTCTAAATCCGAGTATAAAGTCTATGCGTATTAAGTCGTCTTTAAGTAACTCAGTAACCTTGTACTGCATGGTATAAGGGCTATCTACCACATCTACGTGTACAAACCAATATATGTCGGCACGCTTGGGTTGGCGTTGCATCATAGAGTAAATAACCTTACTTTCTATTTCGTTTATTCGGTTAGCACTTGTCAAATATACCAAATGCGTTGCATATTTGGGTATAGATAAATCGGTACTTAAATCTTTTATGTATCCGTAATAATTATCTACATCTTTAAATTCTACGTAACGGTTACGAATTTTACGAGCCTTAAACCAAATGTACATAACAAGCACCAATATTGACGCAATACCTAATGTAACATTACCTCCCTTAGAAAATTTACTTAAGTTGGCTATTAAAAATGATATTTCAATAGCACTAAACAGTATGGCTAAAGATGCTATGATAACGATATGAACACGCTTTATAAATAAATAATAGCACATGAGTAGCGTAGTCATAAGCATACATATAATTATACTTAATCCATAAGCACCTTCCATAGCGCCTGATTCTTTAAAATACAAGGTAATACCTATGCAGCCTGCAAGCAACATCCAGTTTACACTTGGTATGTACAATTGTCCTTTAACATCACTTGGATATACAATTTTAAATTTAGGCCAAAAGTTTAAGCGTATAGCCTCATTTATTAATGTAAATGAACCACTTATTAATGCCTGAGATGCAACCACAGCTGCCAATGTAGCTATAATTACACTTGGTATATAAAACCAAGCAGGAACAATACTGTAAAACGGATTAGGATTGGCTAATTCTACCAGTTTTTGTCCTTGATGATTTAGTAAATAAGCCCCTTGACCTAAGTAATTGAGTATTAACGCTAGTTTTACGGCTATCCAACTTATACGTATATTGCTTCGGCCGCAATGTCCCAAATCACTATACAAAGCCTCAGCCCCAGTGGTACATAAAAAAACAGCACTTAATAACCAAAATCCATTAGGATAATTAACCAATAAATTATAACCATAATAAGGGTTAATAGCTTTGAATACAGTCATATCATTGGCTACTATAGAACTAATACCTAGCACAGCTAACATACCGAACCATATTACCATAATAGGCGAAAATATTTTGCCTATCAAACTTGTTCCAAATTGTTGTATAGCAAACAGTAAAGTAATAATGGCTATAACTATACTTACTGTTGGTATGCCATGCCACACTACCTCTAAACCTTCAATGGCAGATGCTATAGATATAGGTGGAGTTATAATACCATCGGCAAGTAGTGCGCTACCGCCAATAATAGCGGGGAACATAAGCCACTTACCACGCTTACGAACTAGGGCATACAGTGAGAATATTCCGCCCTCACCCTTGTTATCGGCACGTAGGGTTATAATTACGTATTTGAATGTAGTTTGTAAAGTAAGTGTCCATATTATACACGATAAGCCTCCTATTATTAATTCGGGGGTGATAATAGAATCTCCAACTATGGCTTTGAGAACGTATAATGGCGATGTACCAATATCACCATAAATAATTCCCATGGTTACTAATATGCCAGCTGCTGTTAGTTTGTGGTAATGTCCACCTGCGGTTGTTTTAGTTGTGCTCAATTTTAAATTAAGGTTAATATTTGTGTACAAAAGTAAAGGTTAATTTACCACCACAAAATAAATTTAAAGGGAATATCCGTATTCTTATTAAAAACTGATAAATGCGTGTAAATTTGAGCAATTATTAAACTGTAAATTATACAAATGAAAATAATAACATACAATCTTAATGGTATACGTGCTGCTATGAGCAAAGAATGGTTAACATGGTTAAAAGCTACTGATGCCGATGTGGTGTGCTTACAAGAAACTAAAGCCCAGCCCGAACAAATAGATACCGCTGCCATAGAAGCACTGGGTTATAATTGTTATTATTACAGTGCGCAAAAAAAAGGCTATAGTGGTGTGGCTATACTAAGCAAACAAAAACCATTGCACGTGGAGTATGGTTGTGGCATAGGAGCTTATGATTTTGAGGGGCGAGTGTTACGTGCCGATTTTGAAACCTGCTCTGTATTAAGTGTGTACCACCCAAGCGGTAGTAGTGGCGATGACCGCCAAGCATTTAAAATACAGTGGTTGCAAGACTTTCATACCTATGCGTTGGATTTAAAAACTAAAATACCCAACTTAATAATAAGTGGTGACTATAATATTTGCCATAAAGCCATAGATATACACAACCCAAAATCTAATGCGCATACCTCTGGTTTTTTGCCCGAGGAACGTGCATGGTTTGATGGTTTTGTGGCATCGGGATTTGTAGATTCGTTTCGCCACCTTAACGACGAACCCCATCAATACACGTGGTGGAGCTATAGAGCAGGGGCACGAGGCAAAAATCTGGGCTGGCGTATTGATTATAATATGGTAACAGAAAATCTTGTTGATAAAATAACGCGGGTGGCTATATTGCCCGATGCTATGCACTCTGACCATTGCCCTGTATTGTTGGAAATAAATGTATAAACGTTAAATTACGAATTACGTATAAATACAATTCCCTTTATTTTCATTAAATTTATTCCCACTAAAAAAAAATTTTTAACACGTGATAAACAAACGTAAAATATTTAACGACCCAGTATATGGGTTTGTAAGCATACCCAACGAATTGGTGTTTGATTTGATAGAACATCCGTACTTTCAGCGTTTGCGGCGCATTAAACAATTGGGATTAACGCACTTGGTATACCCAGGGGCTTTGCACACAAGGTTTCATCATGCATTGGGGGCTATGCACTTACTTACACAAGCCTTAGAAACTCTTACTTACAAGGGCGTTGCTATTACAGCAGAAGAAAACGAAGCGGTAACCATAGCCATACTCTTGCATGATATTGGGCATGGACCATTCTCGCATGCGCTAGAACATAGCATAGCCAAAGGAATGCACCACGAGGAACTTTCATTACTATTTATGCACGAACTTAATGCGCAATTTAATGGTAAACTTACGCTTGCAATAGAAATATTTACTAACCAATATCATAAGCATTTTTTGCATCAATTAGTATCCAGTCAATTGGATATGGATAGGCTGGATTACCTAAGCCGAGATAGTTTTTTTACGGGCGTAAGCGAGGGTACAATAAGCAGTGAGCGTATTATAAAAATGCTTAATGTAGTAAATGATGAGTTGGTAATAGAAAGCAAAGGAATATATTCGGTAGAAAACTTTATAGTATCGCGACGATTAATGTACTGGCAAGTGTATTTGCACAAAACTGTAATAAGTGCCGAAAACACATTGGTTAATATACTTAAACGTGCCAAAGAGCTGGCTGGGCAAGGTGTGCAGGATTTATTTGCATCGCCACCTTTTCATCAATTTTTGTATAATAATTATACTATTGATGATTTTAAAAATGATAAAGCACTTTTGAATTTATTTGCGCAAATAGATGATTATGACATTATGACTTCTATAAAAACATGGTGCAACCATTCGGACTTTGTGTTGAGTTTTTTAAGTAAATGTATGGTTAATCGTACTTTATTTAAAATAGAATTGCGCAACGAACCGTTTTTGGATAGTTATGTAGAGGGCTACAAACAAATCATAAAAACAAAATTCCCTAACCTAACCGATCACGAACTAAGCTATTTTGTATTTAGTAGCGAAGTAACTAACGAAATATACCGTAGCGATAAAGTGCGTATAAACATAAGCTATAAAGATGGTACTATAAAAGACATTGCCGAAGCCAGCGACCAGCTAAATATAGCGGTACTAAACAAAACAGTAAAGAAATATTTTTTATGTACAGCGTTTAGTAAGTAGTTGAGGACTGAAAAATATTAATTAATTAATTGTTTGAATACGGTAGATTGTTAAATTAAAGATTAATTTTAGTATATTAGCAAATTTACAATTTAAAAATAAACTTATGAAACAGCTATACTCTAAACATATCAAAACAACCAATAGTAATACCGTTAAACTTTTTTTTACGGGACTATTTTTTTTATTTATAGCAACTATAAGCTTTGCCCAAAACAACGTAGGTATAGGTACCACTAGCCCCAACACTAAAGCGATATTAGATTTGCAAGCTACTGATAAGGGTTTGCTTATACCTCGCCTTACTAATACCGAAATGTTAAGCATAACTACCAACATTAGTACCAACGGTTTGCTAGTGTATAATACCACTAACAATTGTTTTTATTATTGGAACGCTACTACAAGCCTATGGAAAAGTATGTGCACCGCAGGAGGCACTACAGGAGTGAGCAATAGTGGCGATACTGTGGTTATAAATATTTTGAAAGCCGATAGCTTATTCGCCAATTATTTAACGGTAAATAATGCTGTTATTACTAATTTAATAGCTACTTATATAAAAGCCGATAGCGCTTTAATAAAACTACTCACCACACAATACATAAAAAGCGATAGTGCCTACATAAAGCTGCTACGTGCCGATAATGC
>JACMRI010000114.1 GCA_014376525.1 Bacteroidia bacterium
GAAATAGTACCTAAAGAAAAAGATGCCCTTAAACACGCGCTAGCAATAGCTCAAAAAGGTAGTTTTATTACAGCATTGAGCGATGTTATAACTAATGCAATAGAAATAGTTCAAGACCACATGGATAAAGAGGCGGGTATAATAGCATAAAATTAATTTGTAAAATAGTTATCATTTTTTTAATTTTAGTAGCGTAAAAATAACACAACTTTGAGTAATGAATATCCCTGAAAAATTAAGAAACTTACCTACCAATGAATATTATATGACCCCCGAAGGTTATGTAGTATTTACGGAGGTGTATCTTTTAAAACGTGGATATTGCTGTAAAAATAGTTGCAGGCATTGCCCTTATGGATTTAATAAACGCACAGGAAATTTTGATCTAAAAAAATAAAACACAGTATTAAATAATGGCTACCACCCCTTTGTTAGAAGTAAAAAACTTAACTACTACCTTTCGTACAGATGGTGGCATTGTAACTGCCGTTAATAACCTATCGTTTACCTTACACAAAGGGCAAACCATAGGTATAGTAGGCGAGTCGGGTTCGGGAAAGTCGGTTACTTCATTATCTATTATGCAATTACTAGCCAAAGGCATAGGCAAAATAAGCGGTGGCGAAATTATTTATCATAAAGAAAATGGCGAAAAAATAAATCTTGCGCAACTCTCCAACGATGAAATGCGCCAATACCGTGGTAATAAAATAGCCATGATATTTCAAGAGCCTATGACCTCGCTAAACCCAGTAATGACTTGCGGTGAGCAAATAATAGAAGTAATACAATTACATAAAAAAGTTACGCGCAAGGAAGCCCAAAAACAAACTTTAGATTTATTTAAACAAGTACAACTGCCTCGCCCCGAATATATGCTTAGTGCTTATCCGCATCAACTATCGGGCGGACAAAAACAACGTGTAATGATAGCTATGGCTATGAGTTGCAACCCAAGCATACTAATAGCCGACGAGCCTACCACGGCACTTGATGTAACTATACAGAAAAACATATTGGAGCTGATGCAGGACTTGCAACGCAACAATAAAATGGGCATATTATTTATAACCCACGACCTTGGCGTAATAGCCGAATTGGCTGATACTATACTTGTAATGTACAAGGGTAAAATAGTAGAGCAAGGGCATGTGTTAGATATATTTAGTAACCCGCAACACCCTTATACTAAAAGCTTGCTAGCTTGCCGTCCACCATTAAATAAAAAATTGCATTGGTTACCCACTATTGCCGATTTTATGGAAATAGATGCCAATGGAGTAATTATAGAAAAAGAAACCAACATTAATGCGGTGTTAGGGCGTTTGCAAATAAACGAAACCGAACATAATGCACAATTAGCGGAGTTATACAAGCAAGAGCCCTTATTACAAGTTAAAAATTTAAAAGTAGAATACATAACTAAACGAAATATATTTGGCAAACCCACAGTAAAATACACTGCCGTTAAAGATATTTCGTTTGATGTTTTTCCAGGCGAAACACTAGGCTTAGTGGGCGAGTCGGGCTGTGGTAAAACTACCTTGGGCAGAGCCATACTAAAACTAATACAACCTACCGAAGGTCAAATATTGTTTGAAGGTAAAGATATCTCAAACCTTAATTTTAAAAACTTACAAACCATACGCAAGGATATTCAAATAATATTTCAAGATCCTTACTCGTCGCTTAATCCGCGCCTTACCATTGGCGAAGCACTTATGGAACCTATGCGTGTGCACAATATTTTTAATACCGATGAAGAGCGCAAGCAACGTGTGTTTCAATTATTAAAAAGAGTAAATATGTTGGAGTCGCACTTTAACCGATACCCACACGAATTTAGCGGTGGGCAACGCCAGCGAATATGTATAGCACGTGCATTGGTGCTTAACCCTAAGTTTATTATTTGTGACGAAAGCGTAAGTGCCTTAGACGTATCAGTTCAAGCGCAAGTACTTAATTTGTTGAACGAACTTAAAGATGAATTTAAACTTTCGTACATATTTATATCACACAATTTAAGCGTTGTAAAATTTATGAGCGACCGTATGATAGTTATGAATGCTGGCGAAATAGAGGAGTTAGATACGCCCGATGTTATTTATAATAATCCAAAATCCGCCTACACACAACGCCTTATAAACGCATTACCCAAAGGTGAATTAAGTGATATACAACGTGCAGTACAACGTAGAAAAAAAGTAGTAAATGAAATATAATTTTTAATTACGAATTAAAAATTACGATTAAAACTAACTAATTACGAACACAATACATTATAATAATTGCAAATTCTTATAACCAAAATATAGTGGCAAAGTTTACCCTAGATATAGAAGAAGAGATAGATTTTAATTTCATAGCCATAGCAAGCCATGCCAA
>JACMRI010000115.1 GCA_014376525.1 Bacteroidia bacterium
ACTATCCACTATTACACGCTCTGTATTATTGGTACGTATGCGTAATGATGTATTATCGGTAGTACCCATAAAATGCTTGTTAGGGTTGGTAGCAGTGTTGCCTTTTAATAACCACGCTTGGCTTTTAATGCTATCGGTCATCAAATTATTAATAGATTGTCCACCCACATTAAGTGTAGTAAAGTTGCCTGTGGTTGCGTTTATATAATTGCTTTGCAAACTATCTATTACTGCGTTGTTTATGTTAGCATAGTTGGTTATACTACTATCTACCGCTAAATTATTTATTACTGCGTTGTTGATGTTGGCATAATTAGTTATACTACTATCTACAGTTAAATTATTTATTATTGCATTGTTTATTGTGGTGTAATTTATAATGCCACTATCTATAGTTATGTTGTTAATAATTGCACTGTTAATAGTAGCAAAGTTAGTAACACTACTGTCTACAAGCATATTATTAATAACTGTGGTAACATTTACACCACTCAAGTAGCTTTTTATTGCATTATTTATAGTAGCAGTATCTACACCTGTTTGGCATAAGTTTTTCCAAGCAGTACCGTTATAAAAATGGTAACAAGCACTATCAGTATTATATATAAGCAATGCACTTTCGGAAGCAGTAGGAGCTATGGCATTCATAAATGCAGTATTCATACGTGGTGCTAAAAAACCTTTGTTAGTAGATTTTAACTCCAACACTGCTTTGTTGTTAGGAGTTGTAGTACCTATACCTACGTTGTTTTGGGCTTGCGCTTCTGCTCCACTCAGTAACCAGAAAGACAGTAACACAAGTAGTAGGGCTGTAGTACGTTGTATTTGTGTTTTGTATGTTGTATAATACACGGCATAATTGTGAGTATTGTACTCACCTAATCTTGTTTTGCATAATAAACCATACGATTTTAACCCGTAATTTTTAATTCCTAATTCGTAATTATTTTCCATTTTTTCTTGTTAGAATTTAACTATTTAATAAGTAAATATACACTAGTTTTACATTAAAATGATAGCGATTAAGATATTAATTGTCTTAAAATTATTCACATTATCAATAAAGTCAAGTATTTTTTATAATTATGCACTGGTTTATTTAGCTAAAAATAAAATGATGTACGGAATATGTAATTTGAGTAGTGTGCCTTGCCGCAAAGAACCTAGTGATGCCAGCGAAATGGTAACGCAGCTGTTGTTTGGGGAGCATTACCAAATAATAGAAGAGCAAGAACGTTGGACATACATACGCATTATTCACGATAATTATTTGTGTTGGATAAGCCGTAATCAAGTACATTACATTAGCGATGCATTTGCCGAAGCCATAAGCTACAGTACCGCTCGTAGTATAGTAAGCGACATACTATCTTTAGTACAGCACAACAACGATATTACCTCTGTAGTATTGGGAAGTAGCTTACCTTATTACCGTGCAGGAAGTTTTAATATAGAACAACAAGAGTATGAATATGGTGGAGAGGTTTCTACATCTAAGGGTGCACGTACTGATATTGTAAATTTTGCAATGAATTATTTAAACACGCCATACCTATGGGGCGGACGCTCACCGTTTGGTATAGATTGCTCAGGGCTTACACAAGTATGCTATAAATTAGCAAATAAACAATTGCCTCGCGATGCCTACCAACAGGCAGACCTAGGCGTTTCACTTAGTTTTGTAGAAGAAGCACAAGCGGGCGATTTAGCATTTTTTGATAATGCTGATGGTCGTATTATACACGTAGGAATAATGACTGGCGAAGGCACAATTATACACGCATCTGGCAAAGTAAAAATAGATCCTATTGACCATTTTGGAATATACGATGTTGCGCAAAAAAAATATTCGCACCGCTTACGTTTACTAAAATCGTATTTATTATAATAAGCTTTAGAGTTTATTTTAAATCTGCTTTTCTCCTTTAATATAAACTGCTTCTACGTTATTCATTCCAAAATTATACAATAAATAATTCAACGACGGTACTGGAGCGGTAATTATAAAATTAGCTTTTTTGCCGGGGCATATACTTCCGTGTGTTTGGCTTATACCCATAGCGTACGCACTGTTTATGGTGCTTGCATTAAATGCTTCGTTAGGTGTTATTTTATAAGCTACGCAAGCGTGTTGCAACATCCACCACATGTTACCGTTGGGGCAACTACCAGGGTTGTAATCGCTGGCTATGGCTATGGGCAAATCTGCCTCAAGCATAGCACGTACAGGCGGATTAGGCAGGCCCAAAAAATATTGCGCACCAGGCAATATAGTAGGTACAGTATTGCTTTTTTTAAGCGCTTCTATTTCAGTATCCCCAACATATTCTAAATGATCTACACTTACTGCATCTACCTTTACACCTGCTTGCACACCACCGCTATACGCTAACTGATTAGCGTGTGCCTTGGGTTGCAAGCCATAGTTTTTGGCTACTGATAGTATGCGAATAGTTTCTGTGGGTGTAAAATAATTTTCTTCGCAAAACACATCACAATAATCGGCAAGTTGTTCAGTGTGTATTTGCGGTAACATTTCGTTGCATATCAAATCTATGTAACCTTCTCTATCGTCTTTGTATTGGGGCGGTATAGCGTGCGCTCCCAAAAATGTAGCTTTTACCGCTATAGGCAAATTTAGTTTTAATCGTTGTATTACACGCAACATTTTAAGTTCCGTTTCAAGGCTTAAACCATAGCCACTTTTTATTTCTATAGCGCCAGTACCCAAGCGTATAAGCTTTTGTATGCGTGCATAGGCATCAGTATATAATTCCTCTTCAGTAGCAGTACCCATACGTGCGGCCGAATTTAATATACCACCACCACGCAATGCAATTTCTTGGTAGGTAAGTCCGTGTAATCTATCTACGTACTCTTGCTCGCGCGAACCTGCATACACGGCATGTGTGTGGCTATCGCAAAATGTGGGTAATACTATTTTACCTTCAGCATCTATTATTTCTAAGTTACTCCAGTCGCTTATTCCTTGCCAGTCGCTCATCGAACCATAATCTACTATTGTATCGTTTTCAATGGCGAGGTAGGCGTTTTCTATACAAGGCAGTATATTCATACTCAAGCCACGTACTACGTGTTTAGGGGAATCTTCTACTTGTACTAATAATTTTATGTTTTTGATAAGGAGTTTTTTCATTGGAGGTAATAGTGTAAGTACTAAATTAAAGTCGTTACTATCAATTAAAAAATGAATGTTGTTTTATATAAATATTTGTATGTAATATTATCAACTATTTAGTTCCTATTTGTAATACTTAGGCACATAGTATCTATTTTAAATGTTTTCTACCCTCAGTACCTTCATTATTCATAATGACAATTGTGTAGTGTTTTTGTTTTTTTTTAAAAAGGTGGCATCAATTTATAAATGCAACATTAGGCTACATTTTTTGTTTTTTTTTAGTTAATAAAAAATTCAATCTTTTTCTAGGTCTGTTATTTAGTCGATTTATTAAGTAGTTTATTTGCTCTTCTGTTATCAAATCAAAGTTATGTTTTTTGGGGAAATATTTACGTATTAATCCGTTTAAGTTTTCGTTAGCGCCCCGTTCTTCCTTTTGGCAAGTGCCAACGTTTAAATAGTTGGTGGTGCTGTTTCAAGTGTTAAGTTATTACTTAGAGTATTGGAGTAATGGCGTTTTGTTACTCAATGTTAACGGTTCGGCTTCGCTCACCACAAGTTTTAAAATATTGTTTCGTGAGCTCGGCAGAAAATCCTCGGTTGGAACATTTATACAGCAGAAGTTTATTGTAATTTTAAATTTATATAACAATGAAAAGAGTTATAACATTGTTTTAAAAATAAGAGCAATAATGATAATACAGTATAACGAAGTTAAAAACTTCTACTATATATACTCACAAGTGACTCTGATACTTTGGCTCCGCACTGTAACCAGCTTAACACTTGCGAGAGCCAACCAATTTAATAATAAGCTATGGAACACTTGCGGGAACGGGGAGAGCCAACCAATTTAATAATAAGCTATGGAACACTTTCGGTAACGGGGCTATACGGTTTGCTAAGCTTAGTTTGCAACTAAGCTTTAGTATCGTTTTAAAATTTATATTTGTGTTATGGTAAGTGCTAAAAAGGAAACGATATTTCGGCGTAGTTACAAACTACGCCGAAGTGGGGTTTCTTTTTACAAAAAATAAATATATTTGCAAAACAATTGTAATTATTTTATTAATAAAAAACAACAAAAATTAAAATGAAAAAAGTAGTATTATCAGTATTCGCTATCGCATCTATGATGGCATTTGTAGCATGTGGCCCATCGGCAGAAATAGTAACTCAAGATTCATTAGCTGCAGCAGAAGCTGCTTCTGCCGAAATGGAAGCTGCAAAAATGCAAGCAGAACAAGATTCGTTAGTAAAATTAATTGTAGATACAGCAACTCATGCAGTTGATGCACACACTGCACACTAAGAATTATAAAAAAATAATTTTATAGTTTAACCACAAAAAAGCCCTTACCAACGGTAAGGGCTTTTTTGTGGTTAAACTTTTTTTTTGTTGAGTAACGTATATTATATATATTTAAGAAACTAAACCATTAGAGCAAAAAAAACTATATGAAAACCAATTACTCTTCAAAATTGTACAATGTATTTTGTAAAACAAGAATAAGTGTTATACCCACCTTATGTTGTTTTACAAAATACATTGTACAAACAAGTAAATTACAACGTAGAGCAGCCCACCTAGGCGTAGAGTTAGGTAATTAAGGGTCGGTGGGCTATACGGTTGGCTAAGCTTAGTTTATTATAGGGTTAATTTTATTGTAAGGTTATAATGAGAGGAGTGGCAACTAAGCTTTAGTACTGGTTATAAAGGTTAAAAGCCACCCAATGCGTGGCTGTTTTGGTTTAGTGTATTACGTGCGTTTTGAGCGGGGGTAGTGGGTTATAATACCTTATTTTATGGTAATTGTTTTATAAGAACTTTCTAGTTTAACATCAAAACTATATATAGAATAAAACAGTAATTATCACTTACGCAATACAATTTTTTTTATTACTTTAATTGGGCTTGCTAATGGTTCGGGCATTTCGCCAAGTAAATATCCCCATGGTGTAAGTTCATCTATATTATCGCATATTACTTTTATAATGGCAGTAAGTGGTATAGATAAAAACATACCGTTAATACCCCACAAGGCACTACCAGCAATTACTACAATAATAGATACTAATGCATTAATTTGCACTTGAGATGCAACTACTTTGGGTACTATGTAATTATTATCAATAAGTTGAATAACCATATAAACAACAAACACAATTATAGCCTCCGATGGTGAATTTGTAGCAAGGGCAATAAGCATAGGTAACGCAACTGCCACTATACCTCCAACATAAGGTATGATGTTTAGTATTGCACCAATTACGCCCAATAATATTGCGTAATCTATACCTATAATAAGCAAACTTACTGAGTTTAATACTGCTACAATAGTGGCCTCGAGTAACAAGCCTACCAAATAACTTTGTATAACGTGCTTGGTAGCCGTAAGTACTTTATTAAGACTTTGATGTTTTTTAATACTAAATAATTTGTGTGTAAATTCTATTAATAAAGGTTGATACACAAGTATCATAAATACATACACAGGTATTAAAAACAATACCACAAGCACACTGCCTGTAGTAGCAATAGTTGCGCCTATCCTTGAGCTTGATGTACTTAATAGTTCAGCATTTTTGGTAGTTATCATTTTTCTTAACTCAGTAGTGCTGATATTAAAATGCTGAGATATCCATAGTATACTGTCGTTTAATAATTGTTTAAACACATTTATTAACTTAGGTATTGCATCTGCAAACTGTATTAATTGACTTGATAATAGTGCAATTAAAAGCAATGTAACCAACACTATACTTAATACTGTAATACCTGTGGCTAATAGTCTATTCATGTTTTTACGCACCAAAAAATTAACTACGGGGCTAAGTACTGTGGCTATAATTACGGAATAAATAATGGGTACTATAATATCTTGCAACGAATATAAAATAGTAATGAATGTAAATAGTCCTACAAGTACGAGAGTTACCTTTGCATAAAATGGTAATGTTTTATTACTATTTGCTAGGTTGCGCATTGGGAGTATCGTTTTGTTTGGTTAAAAAATTAGTTTTTAGCAGTGTTAAACCTGTTTTTAGTGCACTCATTATTTCCTCTTTATTGTTTGCTAATACACTTGTTACACCCATTTGAAGCAAGGTACCCAGCAATTGTTTTATAGGATTAATGGTAGTGCCTATCATTGCTATTTTAGATAAGTAACCTGCAGCAAGGCTTAGTGTAGTTGCAAGTGCATTTTCTTTTAAATCGGGTGCACTTACAATTTCATTTAAAGTATGTTTTATTAAGTTGGCTATTTTTAAACTTTCGTAAGTAATTTTGGCTTGTTCTTTAAGTAATACGCCTTTATTTTGCTGTTCAATTTTTAACAATTGTATAGCAGTGTGTAATTGGGCAGAGGTAGTTATTTGTTCCATAGTTTTTTATTTTAACAATTGGGTAATTACTGCGTTGCTTACTTTTGTTTTAATACCAGTGTGCATAAAGCAATACACAATACCTCCTACACAACCATAAAACAGTGCAACAGCAAAAAAACCATAATAAATTTTGCCCAACATATTTCCTAACCATAGCGCAACACCAATGTTAGCAATAACAAGGCTTAAAATTAGCGATAAAAAAGCAATACCTCGCGAAATAAGTGTAGATGTTAAATTGGCCGTTTTATCTACTAGTTGTAGTTTTGCTAGCTGTACGCTGGTCTTGGCATAGTCTTCTGCGCTATTTAATAAAGGCTCTATAAAATTTGGTTTTTCGGTCATAATGGAGTGGTTAGTACTAATTATAGTTTTACAAATACTTTTACAATAAGCATAATACCAAAGGCTATTAAAAATAGTTGTACGCCTATGTTTACACTAAGCAAACGCTTGGGAGTAAGAAATTGCTTGAGGAAAGTAGCTAGTTTTATTTTTAATACATCAAACGCTATGCAAGTTATAATGCAGGATACAAAGTAATTAATAATATATACCTTGTGTTGTGCATACGCTCCAGCAGCACCGCCAATACTGGCTATCCAAAACAACCATACAAACGGATTACTTATGTTTAATAAAAAACCATTGCGCATAAGGGTGCTTTTTTTGGTAAGCACTGGTGTAAGTGTAGTGGGTTGTTTATTCCGTGTTATTAACGATACAATAGCAGATATTATAAGTATAGACCCGCCAAGTGTGCCTATTAATTTTTGTACCACAGGGTTTTGCATAACCTCGCTTAAGCCAAAATAAGCCAAGAGTATTACTATTACATCGCTGGCTATAACGCCTATATCAAATATAGCGGCTTGGCGTTGCCCTTGTTCCATACTTAATTTTAGCAGCAAAAAAAACACTGGCCCTATTAAAAAA
>JACMRI010000116.1 GCA_014376525.1 Bacteroidia bacterium
GCCTTGGGTAAACTTAAAGATTTAGGTTTAAAAATAGAAGTTGTAAAAGAAGCATTACAGCATAACAGTACTTTAACTAAAGTTGAGGCTGAAAAAAATGCACTTTTATTATTAGGAAAAAACTATCCTACTATAGAACAAGTGCTAGGAGATGCGAGTAAAATATCTAAACCATTTTTTGCCAAAAAAATACTTTTAAATTTACTATACAAATAACCTTACTACTCAATACATTTTGGGAGTAGTTGTGTTGAAAAAAATTAAAACAACTTTTGTATAACCTATAAAACAAAAAACAGTCATAGTTCTAACTATGACTGTTTTTTTGTTTATGAATCTAAAATAATGTTGATTAATGTATAATTACTAAACGCTTTTGAGTTTGTGCTATTTTACCTAATCTATCTTTCATACTAACAATAATTGAGTATGTGCCATTTTGGTAATTAGCAATATTAAATTCAGTAGTACGGTCTCCAGCTTCTAATTCGTTATTTATAATTATGTCTTCAACCTTTCGTCCTAGCATATCGTACATTATTATTTCAACCTTTGCATTTGCAAATACACTATAATCTATATTAATTGTTTCCTTAGCAGGATTAGGATACAACACAAAATTAACGTTTATCTTCTCTTCAATATTTCCTTTAGTCGTTTCTTCTTGTAGTTCTTTTAATCTATTCGAACTATTTAACGAATTATCTACTGTTAATAATGCGCTAATAGAATACCTATATGTAGCATTACAAGAGCTTTTTAAGCGACATCTAAACTTTTTGTTACTGTAATTCATCGTAGCATCTACATATAGTTCATTAGTTGTAGACCCTATTATACTTGCATTATCAACTAAATTTATCCAAGAAGTTGTACCTGTTGATTGCATTTGCCATTGATAAATACAATTGGTAGGATTAACTACATCTACACTAAATATAGCTCCACTATTTAAAGAGGTAATAACATCTATTGGTTGTATAGTAATAACAGGAAATGAAGTTACACGTAGTAATGAAACGTTGGTATACACACTATTACATGCGCTGCTTACGTTACATTTAAACAAGTATCTATCAAATGATAATAGTACGTTAGTTAGTTGTAAATTAGCAGATTGTACACCTGTGAATTTTGCGCTTGCAACAACATTTGTCCAAGTAACACCATTATCAGTACTTATTTGCCATTGGTAACTTAACCCCGTAAGATTTGCAGTTACAGTGAGTTTAGTCCCTTGCCCAGAGCATAAATTAGTAAGTTGATTAGCAATACTTGGCTTTAAAAAATCGCAACTTTCTTCGGCTATTACTTTCAAACACAAATCATATTTTAAATTCGCATTTGCTCCCATGGCAGTCCATGTTGTACCTGTTGTACTTATCCAACATTTATCAGTTTCTATAACAGCATTATCAGTATATTTTACAATTTTTGATTCGGCCGCTAATGGAAAGTTATTTGCTGTGTTACTAATTTTGTATTTTACAAAATATGTACTGCTTGATGTTATATTTATTGGACTAACAACATCTAAAGTGTAATAACCTGCATACTTTACGGTTTTTGCACTTACTGTACCTAACAAACCAGTAAATGTTGAGTTAGTAAAATTACTATAAATCTCTGCAGATATTGTGGTATTTGGTGCTAACGCATAAGTAGCTATTTGTTTGAGTATTTGATTACTACTTGCGGTAAACTTAACTACTCCATAACTTGTTTTAGCTCCACCTACACTACTATTCCAACCCAATTCGTCATAACCATAAAATACTTGTTTTGGATTATAATCAGCTCTGTTTACCCAAATGGTAGGATCTTGCGCACCTTTTTTATCATGATATGACATATAAAAGAAACCAGCATCGCCCCACGATGCTCCCCAACTATTTTTAATTATCCACACTCCTTTACCTAATGGTGTAGTCATAGTATCATTCCAACCTACAATTAATACTGCATGATTATTGGTTGCGGTGGTATCTTTTGTGAGGCAATAAATTCGTTTGCTTGAGTTGTACCATTTACTATTCCAAAAAAATGTGTTATAAACTGCACCATAATTATAAATAGCTTGTTTGATATCTACAATACTTTTGTTAGGTAAAAACCACGCTTCTGTAACATTGGCAGTTGGTGCTATACCTAAAGGGCAACCAGGTGTAGATGCTGCTGAGTAAGAGTCTTGAGTTTCTAAAATAGGACCTTTACCTCTTGACAAATAAGCTGTTGACATTAAACGATTACCACCTTCGCATGGCTGATAAGAAAAATTATTACAATGTTTTAAATTATCTTCAGACAAATCAAAATCGCCCATACCTAAGCGTTTCCATCTCGATTCTATTGATCCCATTGTGGGAAACAACCAACACGAACCACAAGCTCCTTGATTTTTAACA
>JACMRI010000117.1 GCA_014376525.1 Bacteroidia bacterium
AGCCCCTAAGCGTGCGCTACCATATAGGTTGCGTTCGGTTAGGCTAAATACTGCTGTACCTGGGTTTTCGTACTTATACACTGCCATGGTGTTACCTTGTGCATCGCGGGTGTAGTAGGTGTATTTATACGCCGTAAGCGGCTGTAACGTTCCGTTAATACGGGGTTTTTCTATTTTGCATATACGGTTCCCGCTTGCATCATAGTTAAACTCTAAATCGGGTTTGTTACTTGTATTCATACGGCTAATGTACTTAATTTTTCCATACACAGTCCATTCTATATTAGCTATTTCTTCTTGTTTGTCGCTAATAAGGTTTCCTATGGCATCGTAGGTGTAGTTGTTACCTTGCGCTATGTTGGCGGTGTTAAAAGTACCTTGGTCGTCTATATCATCTGCATACTGGTTTTTATATGCAAGTAGCCCTGAAGGGGTGTTGGTATTTGGTGCTAATAAATCGTTTACACTATACAAGCGATTGTTGGTTTTACGTGTTGTGCTTGCTGGTGTAATTGCATTACTAGGGTCGGTAACAGTTCCGTTGTTATACTTATAGCTTAGGTTATCTATTATTATACCTGCATCGTCCTTGCGTACTTGTGTAAGTATGTTTCCATTAGCGTCGTAGGTAAATGTGTTTTCATAACGTCCGTTATAGGTGGTTGTGTTAGGCCATGTGTTGTTTGCTATATCCATATTAGCATAGGCTTGCGCTTGTAGCAAGCGGTTAAGCTGGTCGTACTTGTAAGTGGTGGCTTGTGGTAACACATCTCCTGTAGTAGGGTTGGTAATGGTGGTAACCATGTGGCTTATGTTGCCGTTGTACAAGTTGGCACTAGCGGTAGTAAGTTGTGTATTGTTTTTATTAGCTGTAAATGTGCTGGTTGCTATGGGAGCATAATCTCCGTTGTAGTAGCCTAGCGAGTAGCCAAAGGCATCTCGCGCAAAAAACCTGTTGGCATTGGTAGTTAGGGCTTTTCCGTCTTTACCTTGGTCGTTATCTTGGTTTAAGTTTTCGGAGTTTATGGCTTTTATCCAGCCTTGTAGGTTGTAGGCATAGTCTATACCTTGTACACTATTACGCCCAAGTTCTACACGTGCTAGTGGGCCATGGTCATAGTAAAAATATTTAGCATCTTGTTCCCATTGTATATCGTCGGGGTTGTTTTTCCAAGTAGGATTAAGCATTTTACTTGTATATACTTCCTTTATTCGGTTGTCGGCATCGTAGGCATAATGGTGGTGGAACGCATCTGGCTTTCCGTTTTGGTAATGTACTTCGTTTACTTTGCCACTTATAAGGTCGTATTGGTAATTGGTAGCAATTATACTTTGGTTTTGTAAATAGGTATTGCCTGCCGCTAAGGTATATAGCTGTTGGTTGTGTTGCCATAGCGTGGTTACGTTGCCATGTATATCATAAGTATAGTGCGTGGCGTGGTCGTACACGTTTGGTGCAGTGTTATATTGGGTTTGGTAAGTTACAGTAGCCACACGCTTGCGTAGGTTAGTTTGTGCTAGTGTAGGTGTGCTTGTAGGTAATATAAGGTCAGCTACAGGCGCATCATAAAATGTGCGTGTAATTTCCTTGCGCACACCTGTGGTATTGTTAATCCATGTGTTTAGTTTTACATCGTCAATGGTAGCAGTGTTATAACTATAGTTTACACTAGTGCCAAATACTGTAATAAATGGTAGGTTGGTGTTTTCGGTTTTTTCGCCTACTTCGGTTATGCGTCCTAAGGCATCATATAGTGTATAACTGTATCTACGTTGCGTTTTGCTTAGGTTATTGTATTGTTTCGCATTTTGGCTTACTACCATTCGGCCCAAGCGGTCGTACCAAAAGCGGGTACTAAATTGGTTTGTTTCTTCAAACAATTGTCGCACATAAGGTGTGTTTGTAGTATTGGCTATGTTGTATGTACCTGCCCATAGCATATTAGTAGGAGCTTTTACACTTGCTATTGCTTTTATATTAGCTTGTGAACTGTTGGTTATGTTATAGCCATCTATTATACTTTTATTAGCATAGGTGTATGTACCATTGTTATTAATGGTTAGTTTTAACAATGTACCGTTATCACCAGCTGCATATCCATTGTTGCTAGTGGTAAACATAACGGCATTAAGTATAGGTGTGCCGCTACCAGTAGGTATTTGAAAAGGATTACTCGCCCAAGTGCCTAGTTTATAATGTCCTAGTAATGAATTTTCGCCTACTACTATTAAATTATTATTATCTAATACGTGCAAATCTCTAATTCCACCATTTGATAAAAGCTCCGTATTACCAAGCGGTGTAGGTGTTGCAAAGCTAAATAATTGTGGTAGTGTATTGGGTACAGGCGTAAGATTAACAGCGTATAAATATACTTTTCCGGCTACTACATTAGTACCTATATATCCTGTATTTGGATTTGATGGGTTAAATTTAATACATGTTAAGTTTTGACCTAATGGTGGGCTACTAGCTGTTGCTAGGGCATTGCTAATGCTAGCCAAGTAACCGCTATTACCTGCTGCCAATGCGTAATTACTGTTTACAGTCCACACTTTGTTTATTATAGCATTCGTGTTAATTATTGCTGGTTTTACAATGCCCCAAGTACCACTTGCATTATTGGTTTGGCGCAATGTAAAATTACCCTCAGCAACCAATGTACCTGCCATTGCGTTAGCAAAATGAATATGTTTAATAGCAGGTATAAATACGTTTTTGTTAATGTAATTATCAGCACCTATATTTATTTGCATACTAGAGTTTTGGCCTACTACCATTGCATTGGTGGTGCCAGGTTTAATAGTTACACCATTAAATGTATTAGCCGAAGAAACGTTAGCTAATGTAAACACAGGTGTAGGTAAAGTTATATTGGGACTATAGCCTACCATATTATTTTCGCCTACTATATATACTTGGTTTCCTGTTTGTGCTATATCGTATATATGTTTATTGCTCCCTGTGGCTATTAAGGTATTAACCATGGTTATATTTGTTGTAGGTAGGGTAGCATTAATAAGTACGCCATTATTAGCGGCTATTAATGCTTTGGTAGCATTACTCAATTTTATTTGATTAAGTTTTTGTGCTGTACTACTAATAAGTGTTTGCCAACCATTAGTGGCTATTTTTTGTAATACAGTTCCATCATTACCAACTGCATATATACTGTTGCTAGTTGCTTCGTATTGTATGTCGTTAAGGGCTAGTGGAGTTATATTTTGTGTATATGTAACAACAGTACCTATACCGCTGCTACTTATAGGCGATGCGGTAAGTAATTCTCCATTATTTCCAACTATGGTTACTCTACCTGTTTTAACGTCTATAGCGGTGACTAAACTTACACCCAAAATATCACTAATAGCTACCGCTGTATTATTGGTAGTGGCTAAAGATGTGTAGTATACTTTTTTATCCGTATTGTTAAATGAATATACTTGGTTGCCGTTATTACTATTTATATCAGCAAAAAGATGTGTAACACCAGATACAATAGATATTGCTGTAATTTTAAACACAGTACCATTTAGGGGTTTTGTAATGGCATATAATTTACCGTTTTTTGTAAGTATAACACCATTTATTATAGAGTTTGCGGCGTTGCTGGTATTATTTAGCACTATTTTTTTAACCTTATCGCCACTAGCCAACACAGTGTTGGTATAATAAGAGGTGTTAGTTACATCTAGCGGAAGCCAACCACCTCCATTAGTAGAATAATAAATAGAGTTAGCACTTGCTGTAACTACCAAGGTTGCTAACAGTACATTTGTACCACTCCTTATTTCCTTTGTGGTAGATGCATCAACATCTCCAGTAAGTACTGGCGATATGGTTGTTTGCGTTACAGATGATGAGTTAAGAACAAATGCGTTTAATAGTCCATTTCTTCCTGAAGCTATAAGTGAAATGGGGCCTGACGCATTTGGTACATAATTATAAGCATATAAGCTTGTATAATTTTCGGTAGGTGTACTTATTTTAATCCAATTTTCGCCTGCATTGTTTGTTTTGTATATTTCTCCTATAAAAGTTGTGTTATTTTCTACCAATGCTAACGCATTATTATCGTCAGCAAAAAACACTTTTTTAAAATGATTAGTCATATTTGTTGGTAATGTTTTCCACACCCAAATACCTCCAATATATTCTCCTTTTATTAAAGTTCCATCTCCTCCCACTACTATACATTTGGTCGTACTATAATGCCACGCATCAGTTAAATTTACCTGTTTAGGATTTGTTTCCAGTACCCAACTTGTACCCAGTGTAGAACTATATATTTTTCCTATTGGGGCACTTGTACTATTTTTATAACTAGCCGACACGAAATATTTGCTACCTGTATAAGTTATAGCGGTTAGAGTTAAAGAAGTGTCATTTGGGCTAACTATATTGCTAAGTGTAAATGTAGCCCCTCCATCTGTAGTACTTAATATTTTACCTTTAGCTCCTACCATTATACCGCTAGAAACAGTGGTAAAATACAAATCATTAAAATTAGTTATAGCATCGGTAGTTCCCCCACTAGCGCTGTAGGTGTTAAGCATATCCCAAGAGTCGCCACCATTTTGTGTCTTAATTAAAATACCATTTGTGCCTATTGCATAGCCTATTGTGGGGTTAAGCATCTGTATTTTTTTCAAATCAGCACCTAATAAATCATTTACCCTTGTCCATGTTTTTGCCCCATTTATTGTTTTGTATAAATAGCCTCTATTTAATGGAGCTCCCCCTACTGTAACACTTACTTTTCCAGCCATATAACCATTACTCTGATCGAGCATTTGTAAAGATGAGGCTTCAAAACTAGTATTTAAACCATTGGGTAGTGTTATGTCAAAAGTTTCTATATTGTCGTGGTCAGGCAATCCTTGTTGCACTAACTGGTTTAAACTATTATATACATACGTGGTAGGCATACCGTGGTTAGTTTTAAAATTTTGCGTGTTATTAGTTCTATCCGCATTTATTTGTTGCGAGATAGCATCGTTAGATTTGGTTGTATTAACCAAATTAACACCCTCAGGCGGGACTGTACGTATAAGATTACCTGCTTGATCATAGTAATACAATGTGTG
Organism: Bacteroidia bacterium; assembly: GCA_014376525.1. Taxonomy (GTDB): domain Bacteria; phylum Bacteroidota; class Bacteroidia; order UBA4408; family UBA4408; genus JACMRI01. Next base: position 5,089 of record JACMRI010000117.1, read on the forward strand.
ATGGTATTCTTTATCATCGTAGGTAACTACCATGTTTTCGGTAGCCGATTTTAAACAATGCGCACTATACGTACCTGCAATATCAGTTGTTACTGTTTTTATGTATTCTTCGTAATTTTTGTATGCGTTAGCTATCGCTATTTCTTTTTTCTCTTGTACACAAGGATCTACTTCTTCGGCATATTCAGGCGAATACAAACTATCACTCTCATCTACTTGTGGACAAGGCTGCGCACTACCATTTCCGCAAGGGTTACACAGTTGCAATGGCAAACAACTTTCGCCATATATAGTATCTTGAAATTCATTGTTGTTATTATCATAAAACCAACCTATTGCATAAAAATCGTATTGCTTACCATTATCGGTAGTGGCGCCATAAGGTGTTAAATTACTAAACTTAAACATATTATCGTAAGATAAATATGCTTTTAAAGAGTCGTACTTATGATGCAACACTATAGCGCATTCACAGTTCATATTAAAATATAATTGCTCTTTGTATTGTGTGTTAAAATTTACTAAATACTTATCGTACTTACTCGTAGTTGATGTTAAATTTGGAGGGAAATACGCTTTTAATAAGTTGGTATACTTTACACTTTTTGTAAGGTCTATATTTGTGGATAAATCAGGCCTAATATAAGATAATTCATAGTTTAGAATTGTTTCCAAATCGGTTCTTAAATCAAATTCGTCGCCTTTACAATTTAGTACAGAGGGTTGCGGAGCTTCACATGTGCCTAGTGTAACATCAGCATAGCCTCCCGCACTGTGTGCATTTCCTTCAATAGTTACAATAACATTTCCTGTAATGTCAATACCCCTTAGTATAAATTCGTTTGTGTTTTTTAATTTAAAACCTGTAAACGCACGTACACCGTTTGCATAAAGAGTTGTAGTAGACAACGTAGCGGGACTAAACGTGGTAAATGACACATTAATAGATGAATTAGGTGCTGCTATATCGCCCAATCTAAAATAAATATTAGCAGGATCCGAGGCTTCATAGGCCCAAGTTAAATTTGAAGAGCTTGAATAAGGTACATTGCTTTTTAATGTTTGTGTAACAAATGGCGCTAACACACTAGGAATAGAACCATTAAGTTTTGTTAGTGTATCTAATGCCATTAAGCCCGACATTAAGTTAGTTATGTCTTTAGCCAAATCGTTAGCTGTACATACCGAATCAGATTTAAAATTACAATCATTAATATTTAGTGTAGTATAACCTGTAATTGTAGCGTAGTTACTACTTGCAATTAAAGTATCTAAGGGTGTACTTAATTGAGCTCTTATTTCAAAATTATAATGAATAGTATTACCCGAAACAAGTTGATAAGTATAGTGCATATTAGAAAAACCCACAATAGTACTTAGGTCAGTAATGCCTGTGTTAACCATACCGCTAAGATTAATTAACTGTGCAGAGCTTGGATTACCTGAATTAGTAAACGTAAATTGAGGATTACCAAAATTGTCGGCGTAATGCCAGTTATAAGGTACAAATGGAGCTGGTGTAGCACTACCTTTAATTTCGTTATATAATTTAAGTGTAAATTCATGATGATTAAATAAAGGTTCTGCCACAGCATTTAATTTACCGTTTGCAGCTAAGGCATTTAGCAAACTTTCTAAATCGTTTGCCATAGGACATTTACCTGTTTCCAAATAATTTTGATAATTAAATTGATCTTGCATCTCCTCTAAATCATCGCTTTGCCCAATAGTATTATTTTTTATATCCGTTTCACCAAAAAAACGTTTTGTTTTAGTTAAGTAATAATTATAAGTCCACGTATTACAAGGTTGTAAAATTTTAAAAAATTGAGAGTTAGGGTAATTATTAACCCAATTACTACCAAACCCCGAATTATTAGGCACATAGGTATGCCCATAATCAATCATACCCTCTGTATAAGCATTAAATTTATCGTTACCTATACAGCCATTATACCCTGTGCAGGTATTTAAAGCATAGGCATTGCCAATACGTTGTTGTATTTTTTGTTTTTCCGACATGTAAAAACTTCTAAACAATTCCCATTCGCTGTCAAGTATGCTGTCGTTTAATACTTGGTTGGCGGTAGTATTAGCAAACATATTAGTACCAAATGCAGTACAATTTACAGGTAAATTGTTACCATAGTAAGTTGCACAACGCGCACCCATAGCCGCAGTTTCTAACATAGAGTGTCCATTGGCAAAATTTAAGTATTTACCAATAGCAAAATCAGTAGTAATATCAAAAGTAAATGGAGCTTTATTAACAGTTGCTATTCCTGTTTGAAAAAATGAATTTGTTACAAAAGGATCTTGCCCTATGTTAAAATTATGGGTTGCGCCTGAGGCTGTTAATAAGCCTAAATCTTTAGCTAGTTTAAAAGTTTCTGCTTTTATTAATTTAGCATCAAAATCATCACTGCTTATACTATCTGTACCCTGCACTACGCTGTAATTACGGCATGCCTCATAGTAACAATATTCTGGGTGGTAACTTACCAATGATTTAGCCCAGTTTTCGTCCCAATTAGCCGCAAAATCATCTACGTTGGCCAAATATTCAGGATAGGTATATTTTGTATTAGTTGTGGGATCTAACCATACATTATTACAATTATATACATCTGGTTTATAACCACAACCTCTACCTGTGTAATTAGGTTGTACTTGTATTTTTGTACGAATACCTTTTTTATCTAAATATTGATTGTATTCAACTCCGTTGATTATAATTTTAGGATGTTGATAATTAGCATTTTCACCTACGAGAGATTTAGGGAGTGCATTACTTGTATTAAATACTGATAAACTAATGTCTGCTGCTGATGCAGCTTGTGCTGATGTACTGTATTTACCATACTGTCCAAATGGTTTAACATCGCTTAACAATTGTTTATAACTAGCTTCGCACCAGGTTTGTTCCTTACAAGGCTCTTCGCATTCTTCTAATAATAAATCATATTCCAATTCAGAACCTAGCCCCTCCGCCACAAATGCAGCTCGCGCTAAAACATTATCAGTATATTGTACTCCACCTATATTACGCAATGCCAAAGCACATTCTACACAACCAATGTTACAACCTGTTGTGTCTAAATTAGCTAAAGCAGTATCTATAAACGATTGTAATGGCCTAAAACAATGATTAATAGAATCGTTCATATACCGCGCTACATAATAATCTTTAGCCGCTTTGTTTACCGTGAGTATTTTACTAACAGTATATTCTCCAGTATGTAATAATATACTGTCTAGATTTTCAGCATGGTTCAATAATGTGTCAGCACAATTAGTATTAAATACTAACCCCCCGTTAGCACCTAGTGTAAATTTACCAATATGTTTATTAATAGTATTTCCATTTACTTTAGCTAGGTTTTGTTTGCATTCATCCAAAATAGTTATTTGTAAATCGTATACGCAATCAAAACAAACATTGCTATTAAAACACGAGTCTCTAAGGCTAGGCACTTTTACATCGTAGTTAAATGTATAATAACTAGTAGATGACGCAAGGAGTTTTGTGTTAAATACAATAGCTGTATTGCTTGTGTTAATGGTGTTAGTACTACTTGCCTTAGCCGTATTTTTTCCAAATGCATCTACACTAAAACGTTTTTTTGCAGCAATAGCACTCGCCACATTGTTAGTTGAATTTGGAGCTTCGCCTGCTAGGGAGGTAGCTATAGTACGCCCTTCTTGATCTAAATAAGTTACACTTGTTTGCCCATTAGCATCAACTACTATGTTTTTTTTATAGTGTAAATAATCACCAACTTCATTACCAAACATTCTATCCAGTTGAAGCTGATTAGGCTGTCCATAAAAATATTTTGTTTCGTGCCCAGAACCTAATTGATGTTGCGCTCCCACTCCACTTTGGCGTTTTACACGCCCTGTATTATCATCAGTATATTCTACTTGTGTAAATGGATACTTCTCGGCATTGGGTACATACCCTTGATGAGCTTTTTGTTTGGGATTGTTTGGCGAATAATAGTTACTTGCTCCTAATGTTGTACTCATAGAGCCAACTGTAGAAACACAAGGTGTTGTACCATCAAAGTCAAAATCGTTTCGCGAATAAACATTCAGACTATCGTCAGTGTTAAATTTATTATAGTATTGAATGGCGGGACTTGGATCTGTTATTGTACTAGTAATAGTGGGGAACTTTACAGGTACAGGTAATATGTTTATAGTACCACGTCCTTGATGGTCGTATATAGTTTGCCCAATAATTACGTTACTGTCCGAGTTTACTTTTGTAACTGATTGACGATTACGTAACGAACCATCAAAATAATTAATTACTTCTTTCTTTTTACCCTCTTCGGCATACGTAGCCGAAAATTGCCAGTTTTTATTTCCTTCATGTACATCATCTAAATGCAATGTATTATTAGCAGCTATGCTTACAACACTGCCAACATCGGGTATACTCCATACGCCTACCACAGGTGTTTTAGGTGTAACTGTAGCGTCATAACCAAGGCCTCTTAGCCTACATAATAAATAACCGTGTTCAAATATATTTGTAATTCTGTAGCTGTTTTTCCCAATAATGCTTACTCGAGTACTGTTGTTTTTAAAATCATAATTAATAGCATTAATATTCTTATACACACCACTATCTACTCCATAATCATTAATAAAAGTCCATTCCAATTGATACTCTTCTGCGGGACATGAGAGACCACTATGCAATAAATCTTTCCAGTTTATCTCTATTTCATTATAAATTCCATCTCCATCAGTATCTATTTTTTGCATACTTGTTAATGGGATAGGATTACTTGCTACTAATGAAAAATTATAATAGCGTTCTACGCTTATTTGCGCTTCTACATATACGTTTAATGGCAATGCGCCTGTAGAAGATCCATTTACCTCTTCAATAGTAACCTTTACTTTATACCCACCTGTTAAATTTTCTACAGCTTTATCAATACTTGCACCAGGGCTAAATGGGTTGTAAGTAACAGTTAGTAAACTGTAAGTAGTGTAAGTAGGTGTTAACGAAACGTTATTTGCGGCCCATCTTTCTACCTTAATTTTTACAGTAGTAGTTGCATTTGCAGCTATAAAATTAGGGTTGTTTACATCAATACCCAGTATTATAGCGTTGTTTACTGCTACATCTGTATATAAAGTAGGGTTATACGTTTCGGTAATTTCGTTCATGGCATTAACACTGCCAGCAACAATAGGGCTTGTATTAAGCGCTTGTATTTTAATAGATTGAACCGCTGGAAAACTGCCATATACATTACTTATTGTAAGTATAAAAAGACTAATAGCTAGTGTGTATGATTTGTGTAACATGATGCTAAGTTATATATAGAGATAATTTTATTTTTAATTAAAGTAGGCGCTGGTCGCTTATATGAAATGCTTTGTATTTAGATTGTGGTGTAATTTTTTTATTTGATACAATAATGTATTTAGTTTCCGAAAAAACAGCATCATAATTAAAAATAGGGTTTAATTTGTAATTATTAAACGCGATATTAATACGTGGTTTAGCGACCGTAGGAGTTGTTTTTTTATGATTAGGTATATCGTCCTCTTCTTCCTCTATATCATTGTAAAATAGTACAAGATTTTTTATGCTACCATCAATATTAATAGTTATTTCATAAGCTGCAATATTTTCTTCATCATCATACTCCATACGTATTTTATGTTCTTTGCCCGTATCGGTTTTTTTTAATGCAACACAGTTACTTAAGTTTTCAATATATTTAGCTGCTTCAAAAGCGTTGATGTTTTTTGCACTAGGGTTAGCTACGAGTATAAATTTATTTAAACTATCTACTACTATTTTAAACTTATCGTTTTGTATAGTGTGCGTGCCTAATAATAAATTATGATATTTATTGTTGTTTTTATAAAAATAGCCATTTATTTTTTCAAATGTAACGGGCGTTGTATAATTTTCGTATGAACTGTGTGTAAACTCCACACTATAATTCGTATGTTTAATATACCAATTATTTACACGCATAAACTCTTTCACTACTTCCTCAGGGGTAGTACTAATCCATTTAGGTGTTTGAGCAATTACATTTTCGTGTAATGACATTATAAATAAAAATATTAAATATATAAAGCTATTATGCATAGTAATTAATTACGTTTAGGCGAACTATTTTTATTTTCTTTAATGGTCATTATTCCTTTTTCAGTTTCTTTTTTTACACGTACTAGTTTACCTTCTTCATCATATTCATAAAAAGTAGCATAGTTACGTTCGTCTAATTCAGCGGTTAAACGTAAAGTTATAGGGTCATATACATAAGATTTCATACTGCCATCAAACGGATGTATGCGTATATCATCGAAATAACTATCACCAATAAGCGATTTTAATTCAATTTTTATATAGGCTGCTGTGGTGGGTATGTTAAATGCTCCCTCTACACGCTGCCAACCATCTATAATTTCGCCACTTGGTACAAACAGCACACTATCTAAACCAATAGCGCTACCATTACTAAGTACTATTTTTATTTGAGGATTAGTATAATTACTGGTTGTAGGCGTTGCTCCGTCTTGTTTAGTCCACGCTGTAAGCACATACTTACCACTTTCGGGCGAAAATGAGCCTATGCAATTAGTACAATTATGGGGTACACAATCGCGTACTTTATAGGTAAAACTAAACTTATTAGTATCGCATGTTGCGCCTGTTATACTACAGCTTACGTTATATGCGCCAATAGTAGCAGCGGTTATGGTTATTGCATAGCCTGTTTTTACACTGTCGGCAGTTTGAGGGTCATTATCTTTAAATGTCCATTTAGCGGTTATGTTGCTACACGAATCTAATGTAAACAACAAACGCTCGCCTTGACAATAGGTTATTATGGTGTCACCATCACGACCGTAACCAGCTCCCGAACCCAATACCGTTGAGTATATAAGCTGCGGTATTCTATTTTGTGTAGATAAACTAGCTACCGAAACATTGGGCTTACTACAGCAGGTTGGCTTTGGAGTACAGTCTAGCACTGTTACTGTTACGGTATCTGATACTGGTATACAATTGGGTGAGGCTGAGTTACCAGTTATTGTTACTATTACATTGTAAGTACCTGGCAAAGTAAACTTATGGTTGTGAATAGTTGGAGAAGCTTGAGAAGACGAAACACTAATAACTTCGTTTAAAGTTGTTCCATCACCAAAATCCCAATTGAGATTTAGTGTATTATTATTTGTAGATGTTATCGTTTTTTTTCCTAACACAAACATGTAGTTTTTACCAACACAAAACTTCCCTAAATCAATATTTGGAACTCCTGCAGCTGATGACATAGCATAGTGAATCGAATCTGTTGCAAATAATTTATATTCCTTGTAGCAAGGCGGTGCACTCCCAACAGTAATAGTTTGTGCTGTAGTAAACTCACTGGTATTATTAGTAACATCTGTAGCTATAGCTACTATTTTATCGCCTACTACAAGGCCTGTTGCATTTATACTCCATGTACCATTGGTATTAACCTTGGTATAGCCAAGTAATTCCACAGCATCTATACCACCAGCGTTAGATTTATACACTTCTACAGTGTCTCCCGCAACGCTTGTGCCTGCTATTGTAGCTGTACCACTATATACTGTGGCTTGTGTGAAAACAGGAGGTAGTTTGTTGTTGTTGGAAGATGGTGATAAATTGATGTTTTTCAAGCATTTTGAATAATAATTTCCTGATATTTTATTTTGCATTCTCAACTGATTTATTGCAACTCCTGATTGTAAATTGTAAAAATAATTTTTTTGGCTAAGTAAAATCCCTCCAACAATGTTTCTCTGCCCTTGTAAATCAGTAATACTTACGTAAGTAAATAATATAGCTGGATTAATATTTAGCGCATTAGTAAACGTTGGGTTGTTAAATTGATTACGAGTAGAATTGAAATAGTTTCCATAAAAAACGTTAGAATCACCAGATACAGATACAAAACATTGACAATTAAACACATTATTTATAAATGTATTTGAATTAGATTTATAAACATATAAAGGTGTGCCAGATGACATTGCATGAAATTCAATATTTTTGATTATTGATTTTGAAGCAGAAAGACCTAAAAAAAACAAGTAGTTATTAGCAGCAATGTTTTGGCCTGAAATATTAATTTTAGGTTCGTTATTATTTATAAAAACAGGTTGGGTATTTCCGTCAATTATTATTTTATCTGTTATATATATATACGAATTCATAATAATTTCTACGGGAACAGGAACATTTGATATATTAAAATCTATGTAATCTAATCCAGTATGACTATTAGCTTGATTAATGGCCCAGCGTAATGTACCAGTAGGTGGATTAAATGGGTTTGTAGGGTCAATAGTAGAAGTAACCACATAGTGCGTGTTGCCATTTGAATCTACAAATGTGTTTTGCGCGTTAACTATAGTAGTTAATACCACACCTAATAGTAATAATATGTATTGTTTCATGAAGTTAATGGGTTATAATTTAAAATAAAGTTTGGAGGTGTACTTGCCTGTAAGATCTTCAACATATAAGGTTAAGTAGTGCATTAGTGGTAGTTCCGTTTTAGGCACATCTACAAACAGCGTAGCAGTATAATTGACTATTTTAGTAATTTGTGTATTATATACTAAGCTATCATTACCTGCGCCAGTGTGTGTAAATACTGGTATGGCTGTGAGTACATTACCACTATTAGTGGTATCGCCCACTAATATATGTGCTTTGGCTGCATTACTAGCGTCGCTTATTTTAAAAAACACTTTAAAATGGTACTGCGTACTGTCTAAGTTGGTGTTAAACTCAGGTATAGCTATTAAGTCTATTATTTGTATGTTACTAGTATTTTGTGCTAAACTAGTTGTTGCAAAAGCAATTAGGCAATACATACATGGCATTATTGTTTTAGAGAGTATTTTTTTCATTGTTATTTAGTTTAAAATATATTAGTTTAGTTTAAAATATTATTGAGCTTGAACTGTTACGGCCTTGGTAGTAACACAGTTATAGTTATCAGTTACAGTTAATGTTAGAGTGTAAGGTTTTATTATTGGGGCATTAATGTTAGTACTACTAGGGTTTTGCCCAGCTAATAAAGTGTTGTTACCAGTTATTGCCCAATTATATACGTAAGGCGCTACACCTTGCCCAACTGAGCTTGACCAGTACGTTTTATTTATATTTTCAGGGGTTATATTTGCTATAAAACCTACACAATTACTCCATTTAGTAGTACAGCCATTAGCGTCGGTTATTGTTAAATAAACCTTTGAGTAAGATCCTGCTATAGCTATTGTATTAGTTCCATTACCTGTAATTGTTGCAGATGGTAAGCCTGGAGAAACTGATGGTGTGTACCAATTATATGTATATGGAGCTGACCCGCCAGTAATGATTGCCTCATAATTACCATTAGGTATAGCTGGATTATGAACAACACTTACACTAGGACATATAACTACCGTAGGAGTAATATTTGATAAAGTTGTGCAACCAAAAGCCGCACAGTTAGTTACTACTATTGTTTTATAAATGGTCGTATCTTTCCAGCCATTTATAGCTGGAATACTTATACTAATTGTATAAGTGCCACTATGCGCATAAGTGTGTGTACCATGGGCTGATACTGGCGTGGTATCTCCAAAATTCCATATTAATGTTGTTGGCATAGGGTTAAAATTTAATAATGCCGCATCAAAAACCACTTTTTCTTTTACGCAAATAGTTGGAGGAACTGCTATTTCTAATTTGGGTAAACCAGGTATAACGTTTATGCAATATTCTCGCTCTGTTATCCCATTCAATGTTTGCCAATTATTCCCCTCTTTTAAACAGGCATCATCTTCTGCATTTAATATAAAGCAAAATTGTTTGCCTACATCGGCACTTGTTGTGGTAATACAAATAGTTGCAGTGTCTTTAGTTGTCCCATCTCCATTTAGAGTAATGTATCCGTTTGGTATATTTCTATCAAAATTTATAGGTTTTAGAGTAACAAATTGATTCCCCTCTGCATCAGAAGCATATATTTTAAAACATAAATTAGTACCAACTTCTATGCTAATGGTATAATTAGCGGTATTATTTATTCCTGACAAATTTGGATTTGTATTTTGTGAATCCTGAAAAATTTGAATTGTAATATCCTTAATTATATTTCCTACTAAAATACCTTTTTTATATTCAGACACTTTAATAGCGGTTATATAAGTGCCAACGGTGTTTGAGCTAACGGTTAGCGTACCTGTGAGTGGGTGTATAGTTAAATTATCGTTAAACGAGTTTCCTGAATTAAAAGTTAAATTATTTGTAAATGATATTTGGGGTGAAACCAATTCATAATGCAAGCTATCTCCATCAATATCATATCCTCCAAAATTGAAAGTAGAATTACCAAACGCGGATTTAAATACAAGGAGGGGCTTATAAAACCTAACTGAATTATTTTTTAAATAAGTATTGAAATTTGTAAATGAGTTGGAATTGTTTAAAACAGCACTTATATAAAATGCTTGTGCAGTAGCGGTAGTAGAGTAGGCTCTATTATTTCCACCCATTTCAAATTTAAATTCAGTATCAAATGGAATAGTGATAGTTGTTGTAAATATCAGTTCTCTATAACCACTATAAATACTGTTATTTTCACATACACACTTTTGAGGTAATGTTTGTACTGAGTTAAATGCAAGTGTGTTTGCTAAATTCATAGCAATATTACCACCAGTGCTTACATTAATAAGTTGGCAATATACATTTTGAATGTTTAAATCATGCATAACGTTATTAAAAGCTGGCGAATTGAAAGTTAAAGGAGTAGCACCTCCCAAACACTTTATGTATAAATGTAGTGTAACTTTATAATCAAAGTTTTTTTGATTTGCACTAACAAAGCTATATTCAAATTCACCTCCTGCAATACTGTTGGCGGGAGCTTGTGCAAATACAGTAATTTTATTAAAAAAAACAAAAAACAGTAGGGTAAGTAACCCCCCCCCGATTTTATATATAAAATTAGTTTTCATTTTGTAGCTTAATTTAAATTCCATATTAGTTAGTTCCATTATTTTTTACAACAGTATTAGCCATACAACCTTTACTATCTTTTACTACAAATTCTAATTCGTAATAATCTGTACTGTTAATTGTTATTTTATTAGCTGTATTATTTATAACAACGCTTGGGCTACCTCCTAAAATATTATATTCTATTGTATATGGTAATGTACCACCTACAATACTAGTTAATGATATACTACTATTTACACTTGTGTTAAGTGTTAAGTTACACCCTTGTAATTCGCATACAATTAATTGTTTTTGTAACGAAACAGGGGCTGATGCGTTTACTTTAATACTAGTACGCCCTGTATGCGCTTGTGTATATACTAACGGTACGTAAGAATTTTGGTTAAATTTAAAATGATTATCAGCACATTTACTAAATTTATAATCTTCAAAATTATCTACCGCCATATTTTTATAGCGCGAATTGGCAGAAACAGCTAACGGCATTTTTTGATTATAGCCAAATACAGCACTAGAATATCTACCTAGTGCATCTTTACTTTCTAATTCTTCTCCAAATGGGCTAAACTCAGTAACTTCTGCAGTATAAGTCCAGTTTTTACCATCTATTTCCCACTTATTGGAGTTATTTTTACCAAATGTGTAATAAGGAGTAAACGAGCTAAATACACCATCTTTACGTGTATTCGTATTATTATTTGCATTGGTTTGCGTACGATTAGTTAGATGTAAGAACGAACGTTTTGTTTTCCAATACCCTTTAGTCCCCAGAATAAACGGATTTGTAGTATATACGTCTGAAGTATGTTCAAAACAATCGCAATGTGTACGCCAATCATTTGAGTATTCCATAGCGCTTGCCTGTAGCACTTTCTCGTAAATATTAGCACTAATATTATTTAGCGGATTGTTTAGCGTTGTAACTGAGGCCATTGGCGCTGCTTGCTGATTTTTACGCCCTGAGCGTAATATTGTCATAATTCCACTTGTGGACGCTGCATCACCATTTTGTTTTACACCGCTTACACTATTTGCACTAACAAGAGTAATCCAAACCTTTGCTCCAGAATCAAAACCAAGTTCATCGCCTTCAGTAAAATAAGCTTTTGCATTATTTACAGATGCAACACCTCCATTAAATGCTAAAGACGCTTTATAACCTATATTTTTATAAGCGGGGCCCATTCCATCATAATACCAATGAGCAGGTGTGGTAAAGCTATAGATATCATCATTATAATTTGTCTTAGTTTGTGTAAGTAACACATGACCAGTTTCTGGGTCGTAGGCTAAATTTTTAGTACTTACAGTTGAACCTAAATCTTTAGCAATAACCTCGTCTAATATACCAAAACGATTAATTACTTTAGTAATAACCGACGACCTAAATTTAGTACGCTCGTATGCAAATGTAGGTATAACGATTACTGTAATCACAGGAATAGGGACAGCGCTATTATCAAGATTACCATCTAATGAACCTGATATTGATGTAGTTAAATGCTCACGCATATCTGATACAAAATCAAACATTACTCCAACTCTAGCGTTGGTATTTACGCTACCTTTGTTGTCTATAGTAGTTACTGTATTTTTGAGCTTAAAACTTCCATTTAAATAATCTTCTTTTTGATATTTGTATTCAACAGAAGATATTGGAGTACTTTCTCCTTCGGCATACACTTGTTCACCTTTTGGTTTTCCGTGCATATCATTTAATTCTATTACATAACCTTGACTTACCGTCATATAATCTTTTACATTAATTTTAAATAAATTAGCCAAACTAAATTTAGGGCTTTTTTCTGCCTTAGGGTCAATATCTGTCCTTTTAGTAATTGTAGGGAAATCTTTTGCCGTATAAAATTCATGTATTACTTTACCAGTAGCGTGTTTAGTAACTTTTGTTCGTTGTATATTTTTAACTATCACCCTACTATAACCAATACTTGGCGATGGAAAAAATGACTCGCCAAAGGGCTCTTCCATATATTGTTCGTCATCTGGGGCTAATAATTTTTTTTCTGTTGTATTATATTCAGGTACTTTCCAAGGGTTTTCGTCGCCGCCCATTTGGGGCTCATAAGATGCTACACCAGACGAGGATCCATTATCATTCGTATATTGATATTCCTGTCCATATTCGTAAGAATCTTCATTGTTGGCTGTCATCCCCTTCCACTCATCGCTCATTGCTATTTTAACAACTCTAATGCCACCGCCTAATTTTTGACTATTAGGATTAAACAAACGCACCCAAGACTTATTCATAACCGCCTCTTGCCCTACATAATACTTGTTATACAATGCTTGGTTAGGGCCAACGAGTGCGTCAGATATGTTTTTGAAAAAACTTGAATTTACTATACTTTTTACTAAACTTAAACCAAGTTTGTCATTTTCGCCAATTGTTATACCCGTATTATCCCATATTTCCGACGACATGTTTAATCTACCATATTGTATAGCAGCTTTGGTCATTTGACTTATTTTATCGCCAGTTTTATCATTAGTATTTACTTGTTTTATATCGATATGAGCATACTCTCCCCCTGGGTATAAACCAGTTGTTTCTAGTATATCGGCTCTTTTAACATAGCCACTCACAAATTCAAATTTTGGATTAGACCCATTATTATTTTTTTTAATTTTCATTAAAAACCTAAAGTATAAATAATCCATTCTATCTGAATACAAATAATTAGATAGAAATTGCCCTTGATCTTCTGCTAAATTACCTGTATTAATAGGTTTTTGTAACTTGATGATTAATTTTAAGGGGTCGTTCGTATTTAGACTTTCTCCTCCATTTAAATTTACCGATTCATAACCTGTTTTTACATTAATAATACCTAACCCATTTCTGTCAATACCTACTACTTTAAACATTTGCATTGCTTTTTTGTTTTGGACATAGGCATAATCATCCGACTCATAATTTATTTTTATTTTACCACCTGATGGTAAAATTACTGAAGTCATAGTCCATGACTTTATATTTTGGTCGGCGTCATTTTTATTTTGTTCTACATAAGAATATTCTGCGGGAGAAAGATGAGAATTTAAGTCCCAATGATTACTCCCTGTGGCTGTATTTAATTTAAAATTTCCCCATCTATCGTATCCTTTAATATTATACAAAGGATTGCCACCATCATAATTAAAAGTATATGGGCTTAAGCGAGATTTATTAGAGTTTTGATAAGTGAAATATATTTTTTTAAGAGTTAACTTACCTTTGTTTGCATTTATGTTATTACCATTTACTATTTCGGGCACACCATTATTATTTGGAACAGTAGGGCATAATGAATAATCATATTCAAAATGTACCTCCTTAATAGGCATTGCATTATTTCCATTAGCCTTATAGTCGGGTTTTGAATATAAACTAATTTTACGTAATAATCTAGATGCTTTGTTTATATCACTATCTAAACCACCCTGTTTCCCTACGACCCCAAAAGCATCTTTACGAGCTTCGGTTTCAAAAATTGCGATATAATTTTTAGTTTCTATTTTTTCTAAATAACAAAGTTCTTTTTCTCCATACAAATAATTGGCTTTGTCATCATACGCTAATGATTTTAACCCTTCGTTATGAGTAGCCTTATTTGATTCAAAAGGCACTCGCCACTTGTAATTGCTTATTTTTTTATAATTAAATTTAGTGTAATTTCCTAAATCTCCATCAGTAGGACCATTAGCTCCATCACTATCAACATAATCTGTAGATAGTATAGAGGTTAATAAATAAGAATGTGCATAAGCGGGCATTTTAGTATTTGAATAAAAATTATCAATCCCGCTTGAGTTATTTACAGAATTATCGATTCCGTCAATAAAATCGACCAAGCCTGTATTTAAACTATAGTTACGTGCGTTAGAACCATTTATATTAGTTCCTACTGCAAATGTAACTTCGTGCTGTAACGTATTGTAAGCAGGCATACCATACACATAGCGAGAACCATCATTACCGAGAGATGTAATTTCGGATATATGGTGGTCTTTTGCATTGTTATTTATTTGACTGTATAATGTAGGGTCGATAGCAAAATTTGAATATTTACCTTTATTAAGTATGCTTATGTTTTGATCCCGCACTTGTCGTTTAGTTCGTATATTAGAGCCTGTAAGTGGAAAATTACCGCCCTCTTTATATTTGGCATTAGCCAAAATAGGATTGCCTTCTTCAGTTAATTCAATACTTTTAGCATCAAAATTACCCACTTTATCAAAAAAAGCTGGGTCACTATCAACTGATTTTTCGTTCGCTTCCTTAAAATAATAACTTTCATATAAATCACCATCAGTATTCCCTTTATGTACTAATACCTTTGCAGCTCTATTATCATTGTCTTTTTTCCATCTACCCGAATGTGTTTGTACATCATTAACAGCAATATCAACTCCAGCATGCCCTATGTTTCCAGCAGCAAGTTCTGCCCCAATACTTATTGCATCGCTTGTATTGCTAGCACTTGCGTCAAATACATGTCCCATATCGCTTCTAAATGGACGGTAACTTCCTCCTGCACCTTGCCCCGAAACAGTATAAATATCGTATGTAAAATTGGTTAATGGTAAGGCTTTAGTAGATTTACTATAGCCACCATCTTTTTCTCTATTAAAATCCAAAAGAGCATTGTCATAATTTACCCCTTCATCAGCGTGCATATACCCATACGCAGGGTTTACAATTGTAGTTTGTGCAAGTCGCTGACATGAATAATAAGCTCCGTAGTCTTTTGATAAATTCGCAAACACAAGTTCTGTTCCCAACTTAAATTTACCTGAAATAGAAATATTATGCATAGGCATAGTCACGTTAGGTGTATAGCACGGCATACCAAAGTCAAAAGATGTTCCCACATTAACTCCATCTCCAATGCCTTTTGTTTTTGCCGATATTGCATTTCCGTCTTTATCGTTTTTAGTTTTAGTTTTACTCATTGCAGAGCCCATACTTGCACTCACCGTTAATGCTTTTAGTCCAGAGCGTGAATTAATTGACGTCCCAACTGATGCCCCTAATTTAGTTTGATCATCTGCTTTTCCAACTTTTCCACTATAACTTAATGAAGGGCTCAACGTTAACCCTTCGTCACTACTTGATTTTAAACTAAAAGATAAACCTAACTCTTTTGTTTTTTCTGATTTAGACCCATTTGCGGCACTAATTGATAAGTTTTTAATTCTTTCTACCCCTATTCCTGTATAATTGTTATACTTTACACCTGTTGATTTACTAAATCCTAATTTACCTTTATTTAATTTTTTTAGTTTTTTTAACGGAATACCAGAAAGTTCAAATCCCTTCCCTTTACTAACCCCAAATGTTCTATTAGGTTTCATATTTAATTCTTTCTCTACTATATCCCCATTAAAATCATCAGGTAAGCCACGCATATTGCGGTTAATAACACCAGGGTTAATGTTCCAGCCTAAGCCCACCCAGCTTGCCTCTTGATCCATCGTTATGCCTGAGTGGTAAGCAATATTAATAGGATATCCGTCTACGTCCAACAAGGGAATGTTGTAGTTAAAATCTCCCGAAAACAAATCCACCATATCTGATGTACCTACTGGGGTAAACGCTTCTACCTCTGGCTGGCTTGGACCGCCTGTAAGCGCCCATGCTGCAGTAGGATAAACGGCATTAAACAGTATACTTATAGCAAGATACACCGCTAAAGCGCGTTTAAATTTAGAAATAGGTTTGTCGTTTTTTATAGGGGTACTTAACTTCATCATAATGTTTTAAGTTGGGGTATGTTGTGTAATTCGTTATGGGTATAGGTAAATTTTATTATGCCTTTTTTAAATACTTTGTCGTGATAAATAAATGTTTTTTCGTTGTACTTAGTGTCGTTTTTTTGTTTTGCAAACCCTAACAAAAAGGTACTAAATGGAGATACATCATAAGCTCGCTCAAAATGAAATAATGCGCAAGGTATGGTGTCGTTGTTTTGTACTATTGCAATGTCTTTTTGCATTTCAAAAGCAAAATACTTTACACGTTTATCGTATTGGTCGTTACTTTCCAAATTATGTTTGAGTAATTCGCCTTCCCCATTGGCTAATATTATTTTAAAATCATAATATTCCATGTCGTTAAGCTCCGCTCTTTTGCTTTTAAGTACTTGAGGGCTAATGGTATTGGTTTGTTCTTCTTGGCATATTACATAATCAGTAGGTTTATGTTGTAGACTAAAGCTAATTTCATCAATTTTTTTTTCTTTTTTTAATCCGTTTTCTGAGTTTTGTATCCATTGCACATACTCACTTGGTGATAATTGTGTATTTATATTATTTACAAGTCGGGTTTCGTTGTTTTTATTAAACAAAAAGCTACCTGCTTGCCCAGCTTCGGATATATTTCCGCGCTTGCAAGCTATTAGCGATGTGGCTAAAAACACTACTGATATGTAAATAAATTTATGCACGAGTTATTTTCCGTTGTATTTTTTGTTAATGTATTCGGTTACTTTCTTAGTTAAATTTTCGCTCTCTTTACTGTACATTAAAGAACCGTTACCATCATTACCATATATATAGGTATAGTTATTTTCGGTACCATAATCTTTTACATATTGGTTAAGCTGTGTAAGTATTTCGGTGTCGTATTGGTTAGATAGGGCAGCATTATCCTCTTCGGATATTTTCTTTTTGTGTAAATATTCGTCTCGTTTATTATTAAAAATAAGTATGTCGTTTTTATCTTTTGTTTTTTGCTGTTCTAACTTATTAACTAAGTATTTTAACTCTAATTCTAAACTATCAATACCTTTTTGACGCGCATTTTTGGTTATTGTAAACTTACGTTCCAACTCTTTTTTAAATTCAAAATTGGTATATACCTCTTGTATTACTACATATCCTGTTTTGGGTTTTGATACCATGTAATATATAGCAAAGGCAAGTAGTGCAGTTACTATCCCCCCATTTATTATTGTTTGGTTTTTCATGGTATTATTGAACATAAAATTTTAATAAAAACAATTCACCCTTTTCGTTTTTCATTTCCAAGGTGTGCATACCTCTCGATATATTTAAGTCGTCTAAGTTAATTTCGTATCTGTTGTAGCCATTTAATTGTGGAGATAATGGATTACTAGCACTTGTACTCGTTTCTGTTTTTTCGTCGCGCTTAGGTTTCCCTAAAATAAGTTCTCGTTTTTCGTTGTAAATAGCACAATTTACTTTTGTAGAAGAGTATTCTTCGTCAAATTTGAAAAACAACTTGTTGTTATTTGCAATATAATAACCTGCATCTAATTTCTTTTTTAACGATGCATACTTATTGTTTTTAATAACTTTATCAGGAGCGTAAACAAACTCCCAAGCTTCGGTTTTGTTTATAATAACGCCATTGGCTATTTTTTGTACTTGCCAACCGTAGCGCTTGCCTTTCTCTAAAGTTTTAGCGTCAAATGGATATTGAACTTGGTGTGCTGATAAATAACTTTTAATGTAAATAGGTACGTTTGCAGTTACGCCCGATTCTGCATTTTGATCCTTGTTTAATTCCGCAGCTACTATTTTAAAAAATTCGCCTGGTGCTAATAAATTAAACGGTTCACTGTGCGCCCATACCAACATTGGGTTTGGAGTTTCTATAGTGTCTTTATCAGCTGGATTTACAAGTAGTAAAAATGCGCTTTGTTCGGCATCAATATCTTCGCAATAATCATCAGTGTACTCGCTATTTACCGAAGTAATAATGCAGCAATAATTATATTTACCTGAAGGTAGTGTGTGCGAATTTTGCACATAAGTGCCTTGGTTATTAGCACCGTATGCTGTAGAAGCTAATGAAAGATTGTAGCCTAAAATGGTATTCATGCCAGCTTTGAGCAAAAACGGTTGGGTTTTTACGGTTATTAATCGTTCGTTGCCCGAGTTAGACAAACGAGCCTCTAGTGTAACCTGCATGTCGGCACTGTTGTTCATTACATTTACTTGGCAAATGCCTTGAGGGGTAATGTTATACGCATTTATGTTGGAATTAATAATAGCAACCTGGGCTTGGACGGAAAAGCTACACAGTAGCGCTATTAAAATTGTATATAGACGATTTTTTTTCATGTTTTATCTAAGTTTATTACCAGTTGATGATTAGCTTTCCTTGGCAATAATAGGGAAATTTATTAATATTAACAATTAAGGTTGAATAACTATTGTAAAAATCGCCAATTACTATCTTTTCGCCCGAAAACTCTAAGGATAAATACTTGCTTACGGGCATATTTATTTTTAATTTGTAGCCAAATTGATTGTTAAACTGCTTGTTTTTAGCCCATTTACCGCCTGCTGTTATACTACATTTTTTTATAGGGTAGGTAAGTGCGTTGGTTACTAATAGCGTAGCGCCATTAAGGGTATCTAAATTATTAGCATAAAATGTACTTGCCGAAAATTCATTTTTAAATGCTTTAACTGTTGTTACATTATTTAACGAATAATTTTGATAAATATTATTTTTTACCCCATCGTACAATTGATAATAATTGTATAGTGCATTAAACGAGCTACTTATTTTTTTAATTTTCGGATTCCAAGTTACTATTATGTTGCTAATATAGTTTTTGTTGGTTAGGTGTATGCTATTGTCTTTGGAGCGTATGGTTTGCAATACAGGGTTATACGAAGCGCGTAGTGTTAAACGCTTGGTTACTTTGTAAGTAAGGCTAGTACCGATGGTTTGCAAGGTTGTTTTTATCAAAAACATATTTAATATATTGTCTTGGTCTTTGCGGTAAGAGGCACCTATTTTTATTTTTCTAGTAATGGGTTGTTCTAACTTAAATTCATATCTAATATTATCAGAGCGCATAAAACCAACTCCATAGCTTTTAAAAAAAGGATCTACAATACGACTAAGGGCTGTAACCTTGGTTTTGGTTTTAGGTATAAGCGCATTAAATTTAATTAAACCTACATTAGAACGTACATTAGTATTTAAAAGACCGCCTATTAATCCTTTTTCGCCATCAGGGTAATCTACGCCCTCTTGTTGCACTGAGGATTTCCCATAGGTAGCTTCAACTGAATTATTGCTGTTAATTATGTATTTCCCATCTAACTCCAACACATAGTTTTTTTCTTTTAAAGCGGTAGCTCCCACAACATCTGTGGGTGTAATGTAAGAGCTTAGTCCCACTCCATACAACAGGCCTACATGAATATGATTAGCATCATTAGAGCCATAGCCTAGTTTAAATGCAGCTACGCGCCTGCTTTCTTTTACATTATTAAAGTCAAAAAAGTTATATAAGTTACGTACATTTTGCAAATTATTTTGTACAATGTTATTTGACACTAGCAAATTATTAATGGTTTTACCATAGGTAAATGCAAAAAAAGTATTGTCTTTTTGGAGTTCCATATTTAGTCCTCTAACGGCGGTACCATTTATTAAAAATGTGGAATAATTAGGGTAACATAAGCCTACTTCTAATTTTTTTACGTAGCTAAGTAGTGTTTGTACTTTGGGTGTTTTAGTAAGAGGATTTTGGTTTGCATTAGGGCTTTGAAACGCTTTTATTGTTTTTTCGGCTTTATCTATTTTATCTTTTATAGCTTTAGCTTGCGCCTCATATTCTTTTACTTTTCGGTTAATACTGTCGGCAGTGTTTATGTACTGCTTATAATTAGAAGGCAAACTATCTATAAGTTGTTTTTTAATTTTTGTGCTATCTATTTCTAAATTGGTAGCTGAAGCTGGCGTAGTTAGCTTAGTTAATGTATCAGTAGAAAACTTAGGGAATGTAGTAATGGTTTTGGTGTTATTTTTTAACGAATCAGGAATTGCTCCAGGTATATTAGCACTTGGTAATTTTAACGAGTCGCCACTATTAGTAGGTATTTTGGGCAATGTAGGTAGTGTTGGAATATTACCTAAAAGGCTGGTATCGGTTGGTATTTTAAATTTAGGAAGACTTTGAACGGTTTTTAAATACAGTAATTTTTGCTCTATTTTTTGGCGTTCTTCATACAGCTTTTTTAGATCTTCTTTTACTGCATATTCCTTACCCGAAATTTGTTTGTTTAGATTTTCTTTAAATTTATTTTCATCAAAAGTTAGCCTAAAATAATTATTTAAACCTGATACATTCTTAACATCAGCGTAATAAAAACTGGCTATTAGAGGCAGTTTAAAGGCTTCAAAACTAATGTTACCGTCGGTTTTAAAAAATCCTGCGGGAGTTTTACTACTTACAATAAATGGGATTACACCATAATCATACCCCACACTTACGTTTCCTTTGGTATTTGTTTGCTTTATTAAAAGTGACGTTAAGGTAGTGGTGCTATCGGTTTTTAAACCCAACTTATTTTTTAATGTTGTAGTCACTTTTTTTTTATAACCTCCCAAATGCTTTAGACTGTCTTGTCTAGCAATAAAGGATTTAGAAGAAGTTCGTAAATATTCTTCTTTTTCCGTAGCATAATTTTTTAAGGTATCTTGCTTAATAGTAGTGTTAAGTGTGGTGTGTGTCGGTAATTGTATTTTTGAACTATCTGTTATGTGATTGGGTAGCATGGTGCTATCAGTTAAAGGGGCAGATGGTGTAATAGCCAATTGTGCCTTTATTACTAAAGGAAATGCGAGTAATAACAAGAAACTAATATTACGCAGTAATAACATGGGTATAAAATTTATTGAAGTTAAACTGCTTATGTTAATTTTTTGTTGAAAAAAATGTTTTTTTTTTAACGAAAATAATAAAATAAATGAGTTGTCGCTTTAAATCGTTTACTGTTAAGTTTAATTTACAACTTGAATTCACCATTGCTTGAATATGATAATTAAGAAGGAAGTGCGAGTCATCCTCATTATTCAAAACGGTGTTAATTAATTTACTTAACATAATGTTAATTATAATACTTATATTTTATATACAAAATTGGTGTAATAGACATTTCTGGTGTTTTTTTAGATACGTTTAGTTCAAGTGGACATTTCTGGTGGTGTTTATTTTATATAAATACTTAGTAAATTAGATTGTAATTTATCTTTGTCTTATCGAGTAAAACGGCTTTAGGCT
>JACMRI010000013.1 GCA_014376525.1 Bacteroidia bacterium
CCGCCTATAAAATTATCAAAAAAACCATCTTTTTTATTTTCGTACACTTGCCTATCCGACCAATTTAAACCCATAGTTTGCCCTTGAGCAATTAGTAAATTTATAGCAAATAATAAGGTGAAAAATAGTTTCATAGCGATGGTTTTTTGTGAACTAAAATACGTTTAGAAAGTGCTTGAGATGGTTTTTCAATAACTAAATAAAATAAATACGAACAGCCCAAAGCTACAACAAAACCAAACATTATAACTACTATTTGTTGTACAGTACTCTTATAATTATGCGACAAATAATTAATAACAAAACCACCCGTAATGCCGTGCAACAAGTACAACGAGTAAGATATACGTCCCAAAAATAAAGTTACAACAGTTTTAAACTCCTTGAAAAAATGAATAATAACAAGCGTTGCAACACAAACCAAAAATACTGTAATACTGAACAAATGTAGTACTAAAGCCAATGAAATTATTTGTAAGACAACGAACTCTACCACCGAATATTTATTATTAATAAATCCCACATACGCTATACCCAACATAAATACTGGCGTCCAGTGTGGTAGCAGTGTAATATTAGTAAAAATTAAACTTGCTGTTAAAAATAATAAATTACACAAATTACGTACTACAAAATTACTGCACACCATTAATGGATAAATGGCACACAACACCAAGTAATACTGAAATTCCACTGCTAGCGACCAATACGTATTTATAAACCATTTGGCATTGTTTACAAATGGCACTAAGTAGCCC
This sequence comes from Bacteroidia bacterium, assembly GCA_014376525.1. Taxonomy (GTDB): domain Bacteria; phylum Bacteroidota; class Bacteroidia; order UBA4408; family UBA4408; genus JACMRI01. The sequence goes on from JACMRI010000013.1 coordinate 759, forward strand.
ACATGCAATACTACTGCCTTTGCATTGGGTATTTCTACTACGCTTGTTTGCTCAAAAAAAAGATGTTTAACTACTGTATAAATTATATACAATACTATAGAAACCAAGTAAGGAGGCTCTATACGTGCCATTCGTTTAAGCAAATACCTAAAAAAATTAGCGGCAGTATAATTACTTTTTAGCATAGATAGCGGTATAACCACGCCCGATAGTATAAAAAACACATGTACACCATATTGCCCAAAACTAAACAAATGCAAAATAGTAATATTACTTACATAGCCTGTAGTGGTGCATACGTAATGAAACAAGCATACCATAACTGAGGCTATACCCCTTAAGGAGTCTATTACAGGCAAGTATGTAGGGGTTGTATTGTTCATTTTTTAGGCACTATATTACTTTTTTTACGAATGTAATACATTAGTCAATTATACGTTTCTTAATTTTTACGTTATGAGAATATAAATTGCTCGTTGTAAAATGTTAATTTCTTGGTTAATAAATTACGTGTTAATAGCGGTTACAACCATATTATTGATTAATATTGTACAAATATAAAAGATTATGTCGGCTACTAAAAAAATTCAAACAGCACTTGTTTCCGTTTACTACAAAGAAGGATTAGCCCCAATAATAGAGCGCCTGCACCATTTAGGCGTAAAATTGTTATCGACAGGTGGTACTAAAACATTTATAGAATCGTTAAACATACCCGTAACAGGCGTGGAAGATTTAACCGATTTTCCCGAAATATTAGGTGGACGAGTTAAAACATTGCACCCCAAAGTTTTTGGTGGAATACTTGGGCGCAGAGCCGATGCGAGCGATGTAGCGCAAATGGACAAACACGACATTACGGCCATTGATTTAGTTATTGTAGATTTATATCCGTTTGAAGAAACCATAGCCAATACTACCAACGAAGCCGACATTATAGAAAAGATTGACATAGGCGGAATTTCGTTAATAAGAGCTGCAGCCAAAAACTTTAACGATGTAGTTATTTGTGCAAGTAAAGATAAGTACGATTACCTGCTTCGCTTGCTAAATGCACGCCACGGCGAAACGGATATAGAACACCGCCGTTTTTTAGCCACACACGCATTCAATATTTCGTCGCATTACGATACTGCTATTTTTCATTATTTTGATAATAGTAACATAGATAGAGTGGGTGCTTTAAAAATAAGTAACCAAAATTGTAACATACTGCGCTACGGCGAAAACCCTCATCAAAAGGGCGTTTTTTATGGTAATATTGATGATTTATTTACTAAATTAAATGGTAAAGAATTATCCTACAACAATTTATTAGATGTAGATGCAGCCGTAAATTTAATGAACGAATTTACTGCCACCGAGCCTACATTTGCAATACTTAAGCACAACAACGCCTGTGGTTTAGCATCGCGTAGCACATTACTACAGGCTTGGACAGATGCATTAGCAGCCGACCCCACATCAGCATTTGGTGGTGTGCTTATTAGCAATACGGAGGTAGACGAAGCTACAGCAACGGAAATAAATAAATTGTTTTTTGAAGTAATAATAGCACCCTCTTTTAGCGATGCTGCACTAGGCATATTAAAACAAAAAATTAACCGTGTTATTTTAGTACAAAAAAACATACAGTTTGCATCCACCACAGTACGCACAGCGCTTAACGGTTATTTAGTGCAAGACAAAGATTTAAAAACTGAAATAGAAATAAATATAACGCCTGCTACTACACTAGAGCCTACTGCATTACAAATACAAGACTTGATATTTGCCAATAAATTAGTAAAACACACCAAATCTAACACGATAGTTATAGCCAAAAACAAACAGCTTATAGCTAGTGGTACAGGTCAAACCAGTCGTGTAGATGCCTTGCAACAAGCCATTAACAAAGCCAAAAATTTTGGCTTTGAACTTAAAGGAACAGTTATGGCAAGCGATGCTTTTTTTCCGTTTGCCGATTGTGTTGAAATTGCCCACAAAGAAGGCATCGATACCGTAATACAACCAGGCGGAAGTATCAAAGATAAAGATAGTATAGACTATTGCAACAACAACAATATGTGTATGGTAATGACTGGTACACGCCACTTTAAACATTAATTATAACTCAACTTATTTATATAACTATTTAAAACTATTATAGCCATGGGATTTATGGACTTTTTAACACAGGAAATTGCAATTGACTTAGGTACAGCCAATACTATTATTATACATAATGATAAAGTAGTGGTAGATGAACCTAGTATTGTAGCTATGGATCGTACCACAGGACGCATTATTGCCGTAGGACGCGTAGCTATGCAAATGCACGGTAAAACACACGAAAACATAAAAACTATTCGTCCCTTACGTGATGGTGTTATTGCCGATTTTGAGGCAGCCGAAAGTATGATTAAGGGTATGATTAAAATGATTAATCCTACACGTCGCTTTTTTAACCCATCGTTGCGTATGGTTATCTGTATACCATCGGGCATTACCGAGGTAGAAAAACGTGCCGTAAGAGATAGTGCAGAGCATGCAGGCGGTAAAGAAGTATACATGATACACGAGCCTATGGCGGCAGCTATTGGTATTGGTATTGATGTAGAAGAACCCGTTGGAAATATGATTGTAGATATTGGAGGTGGTACTTCTGAAATTGCAATTATAGCCCTTGGTGGTATTGTGTGCGAACGTTCTATACGTATTGCTGGTGATGATTTTAATGCAAATATTGAAGAGTATATACGCCGTACACACAACGTACTTATAGGCGAGCGCACTGCCGAGCAAGTAAAAATAATGGTGGGCTCTGCATTGAACGAATTGGAAAATCCACCACAAGATTTTGCCGTACACGGTAGAGATTTAGTAACTGGTACACCAAAAGAAATAAATGTATCATATACTGAAATTGCACACGCCTTGGATAAATCTATTGCTAAAATAGAAGAGGCAATCCTTAATGCCTTAGAAATGGCGCCACCAGAGCTTTCGGCCGATATATACAAAACAGGTATTTATCTTGCAGGAGGTGGAGCATTGCTACGTGGATTAGACAAACGTATATCTGCAAAAACTAAATTAGCATGCTACATAGCCGACGACCCATTGCGTGCCGTAGCCCGTGGTACTGGTATCGCACTCAAAAACATTGATAGATTTCAGTTTTTGATTAGATAATTTTTAACCTTAATACATACTTTTTTTTAATTTTCCTACAGTAGCTTTGCAATGCGTAACCTATTAGATTTTTTATATAAAAACTATGTGTTTTTAGTATTTGCATTGTTGCAATTTGTGTCGTTTTACTTAATAGCTAACAATACTTATTACCAACGTGCAAGTATTGTAAACTCTGCCAACGCTGTTACTGGCGGTGTATACAAGGAGTATGCCAGTGCCAATGAATATGTAAGCTTGCGCAGCCAAAACGAAGCATTAAGTAAAGAAAATGCAATGCTACACAATATGTTGGTTGAAACACATTTGGACTTAACTAAACTCTCGCAGTTGCGTAATGATACGCTGTATAAGCAGCAGTACCATTATTTTACAGCTAAGGTTATAAATAACACAGTAAGCGCACGCAACAATTACATAACTATAAACAAAGGTACACTGCAAGGTGTTAAGCGAGATATGGCAGTAATAGGTGCATCGGGCATTGTGGGTATTGTACAAAATGTATCGCCACACTATTGTACTGCCATGAGTTTGTTGCACAAAGATTCTCGTATAAGTGCACGTATAAAAAAGAACGAATATTTTGGATCGCTTACATGGTCGGGTGCTAACTACGAGTACGCCGACTTAAACGATATACCCAAGCACGTAAAACTAACCAAAGGCGATACCATTGTTACCAGTGCTTACTCAAGTATTTTTCCCGAAGGAATTATTATTGGACGCATTGATAAATTTGAAATACAAGACGCAGCAAACTTTTATAATATACGTGTAAAGTTAGCCACCGATTACAAAAAACTAACACACGTATATATGGTAGAAAACTTATTAAAACAAGAGCTAGATACCTTAGAAGCTAAATCAAAAGAAAACGGAAATGACAATTGAGACCCTAAAAATAGTACTCCGTTTTATGTTATTAATGTTGATACAAGTATTGTTGCTTAATCACATTAATTTTTCGGGATTTATAAACCCAATGCTATACACTTTAGCTTTGCTTATGGTTCCGTTTGAAGTTAGTATTGTATCAGGTATGATTATCGGTTTTATTACTGGTATCAGTTTAGATTATTTTATGAATAGCGCTGGTATGCACGCATCAGCCTGTGTGTTTATGATGTATGTGCGTCCACGATTACTCAAAGCCTTTGGCCCACGCGACGGCTACGAACCCGAAGCACAACCCAGCATAAAAACGATGGGTAATATGGCATTTTTGTACTTTAGTTTTTTTATGGTAGCAGTACATCACGCGTCGTTGTTTTTTATTGAGGCATTTTCTACACAACATTTTTTATTTACGATAGGTCGTATTATATTAAGTACTATTTTTACAGTGTTATTGGTAAATATTACGCAGTACATTATGTACCAAAGCAAAACACGTTAATTAATATTAATTAGTAAAAATTATAATTGTCATGTTAGAAAAAATCTTGTACTACCTTAACCCAAAAACATTCTTTACCAAAAGCACCGAAACTAACATTAACACACGTATGATGCACGGCATGAACCGCATATCTATACTTATGTTTTTGATGTGCTTAGGAGTTATTATTTATAAATATTTACATTTAAAATAACAACTTACTTACCTGCAATGAAACAATATTATATACTACTTATAGCACTATTAGTTGTATGTGCAGATTTGTATGTGTTTTCGAATATAGCATCGCTACTCAGCAAACAATCTAATGTGGCCGTAGTAATTGGTGCTGTTTTATTTTGCTTATTTATAGTAGGTAACTTTATTTTAGTGTATTACGCCATCAAAAAATTTAACAAAAAAAAATGAAAAACACACTTATTGCCACTGCTTTAGGCTTAACATTAATTACAAGTTGTACACGCATTGATGCAGGCTATGAAGGTATTTTAATAAAACAATATGGAAGCGATAAAGGAGTGCAAGGCGTATCGTTAGTTACTGGTATGGTGTGGTACAACCCCTGGACTGAAGACGTGCAACAGTACGCAACGTTTATTCAAACCATAGATTACGATGCTTTTAATGTAAATGCAAAAGATGGTAGTGAATTTATTGTTGATCCTACATTATCTTACAACATAGTGGGTGGTAATAGCCCCAAAATATTTTCTAAGTACCGTAAAGATTTGGAAGAGGTGAGCAAAACAACTATTTTAAATTATGTAAAAGATGCTTTTCGTTTGCAAATGAACAAATATACAACTGACGAAATAGTAAGCAACAGAGAAAAATTTGAAACTGATGTACAAAAAACTTTGGCTGATGTTTTAGACAAAGAAGGCTTTAAACTAGAGCAACTAACGAGTGGTTTGCAATACCCACAAACTATAGTAGATGCTGTAAATAGCAAGAATAAAGCTGTGCAAGATGCCATGAAAGTAGAAAACGAATTGCGTGTAACAGAAGCACAAGCCAAAAAATTAATAGTACAAGCTGAAGCCGAAAAACGAGCAAACGAGTTAAAACAAACATCGTTAACACCTATGCTTATTCAACAACAATTTATTGATAAATGGGACGGGCATACACCCTTGTACGGAAATTCGCCAATACTATTTCAATCGGTTAAATAGTCCTAAAAATAAGGCGTTGCATTACGCATAATTATGCAAATACATAGCCCCGTTGTGCGTTTTTTTTAAGATATTTGTTTAACAAATTATTAAAACACTTACATGAGTTCAATATACGACAAATATGAAACAGTAGTAGGTTTGGAAGTTCACGCACAGCTACTTACTGCTACCAAAGCATACTCCAACGACCTTAACGAATACGGCGGATTGCCAAACACTAACGTAAGTGCTATTACACTTGGCTTGCCTGGTACGTTACCAATGCACAACGCCAAAGTAATGGAATACGCTGTGCGCTTGGGTTTAGCCGTCAATGCTACCATTAGAGAAGAAAATCAATACGCTCGTAAAAATTATTTTTATGCCGATTTACCCAAAGGCTACCAAATAACACAAGATACTACACCTGTGTGCAATGGTGGTTACATTACTATAAAACTTAGCAACGGCAACGAAAAAAAAATTAATCTTACCCGCATACATTGGGAGGAAGATGCAGGTAAAAGTATACACGACCAAGACCCTTTTGATACTCTTATCGACCTTAACCGTGCAGGTACACCACTCTTGGAAATAGTTACCGAACCCGATTTTAGCAGCAGCGAAGAGGCGTATGTATATCTCAACGAAGTGCGTAAACTATTGCGCTACATAGGTATATGCGATGGTAATATGGAAGAAGGTAGTATGCGTTGCGATGCAAATATTTCGGTACGCTTAAAAGGAGCTGAAAAACTTGGACGCCGCACCGAAGTAAAGAATATGAACAGTATGCGCAACGTACAACGTGCTATTGATTTTGAAGTAAAACGCCAAATAGATGTGATAGAAGCAGGAGGAACTATAAGCCAAGACACACGTGGCTTTGACCCTGTAACAGGCGAAACCACTATGCAACGTAGCAAGGAAACAGCCAACGATTATCGCTATTTTCCTGAACCCGACTTGCCACCAGTATTTATTACACAAGACTATATTGCAAGTATAAAAGCCACTATGCCATTGCTTCCTAATCAGTTATTTGATAAATATGTACAC
>JACMRI010000118.1 GCA_014376525.1 Bacteroidia bacterium
AAGTAGAGGTGATTACAGAAAAAAATAAACAATGCTATGAACTTATAATTTCGCGCAATAACCAATACGTAGCAGTAAATATTGGTACAAATTTTTGGAAATAAGATATGTTAAGTAAATTTACAAGTGATAATCCTTTTTAATAAATTTAAGTACATGAACAAAATACCCTTACACTGGCGTTATGCCTTCATTACAGGAATAGTAGTAATAGCTTGGATGCTGTTTGAATACGTTATGGGCTGGCATGCCACAAGTGCAGGTGCTAACACCAGTTTTATAGGAGTAGTCTTATTTTTGCTGGGTTTGTTTTTTGCCATACGCAACACTCGCGATACTGTACTAAAAGGCGTGTTAGATATTAAAATAGGAATGCTAGTAGGTTTGCAATTTGCACTTATAGTAGGCGTTATAAGTGCATTAGGTACATTTATGTATTATCAATTTATTAATACTAATTACGCTGAATATTGGGCACAAAAATCGGAGGAGGCAATGATAGCTGCTAAGACTGCTCCAGCACTTATATCACAAACCAAACAAAATATTTTAGCCACATTTACACCCATCAAACAAGCTACACAACGCTTACTGTTTACTATACTGGGTGGTTTTTTTGCAAGTATGGTGTTGAGTTTATTATTGAAAAAGAATTCTGAAAAAGAATAGTTTTTAATCCAACCAAATACTTGAGTATGTATAGCCCAATTTATTAGCTATTAAGTTACCATCTATCTCTTTACCCTCATTACCCTGTTTGCAACAAAGTGTAGGTGTATAGTTTTTGTAATAGCTAGCTTTTGTTGGATGTTGGGGCGCACATACGTTATACGTGCCATAGCTTAGTGGTGTATTAATAGTCTGCTTTATAAGTTCAACAACGTCTGGGCCGCATACCATATTTACTGGTGCATTACTGTTTTCTAACACGCCATTTTTAAAAAAATTTTTAGGGTGGCGTGTATTACCTATTAATCCTGCAAGCCTAAGTATATAGTGGTTTGCGTATTGTTTGCGTATATAATTTTCGGTAGTTATAATTACGTTTTCGGCACTTGCTAAAGCGGTACTTTGTTCGTTGTGGGTAGCATTATTATTTAAATAAACAGATATACTACTGGTAAATAATACTGCACCTACATAACTTAATTTATTTAAAATCATACTTAGCACCTGCGTGTATCCGCTGTATTTACAAGCACTTGGTGGTAAAGCGTATATTACATAATCAAAACTTAAGTTGCTAAATTGGTCATAATCTTTGGTTATATCTCCATTAAAACATACTGCTTGTAATCCTAGGGCTTGTAACTGGTCTACCTTAAGTTGTTGTGTAGTGGTAAGCGTTACATTATAGTTATCTAGTTGTAAACTCTGTGCCAAAGGCAAACCTATAAAGCCACTTCCAAGTATCAAAATTGTTTTCATTAGTACTATAATTTAATTTTTCAACACATAATTACCCACCGCACATTGCAAGCATTTTTTGTGCGTACAATACTTTTTGTACAATTGTATTAATGCTTGACTTTGCGCAGCATCAGTGGGTTGTACGTGTGCATCAGTAAAACAAGTTACAATACTATTTTGTTCGGGTTTTAAGGCACATAACCATGTATAGGCTTTTTCTTTTATAGCTTCGTTTTGTGTGTAATTACCATAGGCAAATAGCAAAGGCACTATGGTATTAATAACAATACTGTTGATGGTAGTATTGCCTAAGCCTTTAATTTTAACAGTACTTGACACACCTAACTGATAGTGCGTAAGCCAATAAATACTGGGTTCTATATTAAACAAGGCATTACATTGGTGTACTGTATTAAGATTTATTAATTGCGAAAATAAATGTTGCGACTGGTGTATAATACTCGCCAATTGTGCCAATCGTAAGCTAGGAAAGTGTGCTGGACGCAAGCGCATATATTTCCAATTACTTATTTCAATAGGTTGTAGCTGATACAAGTTTTTTAAATACGCATATTCATTTATCAATTGCAAATGATATGCGTCGGTAATAGTTACCTCTTGCAAAAAGCCTGCTTGACCCAATAGCAGTGCTTCCAACTGCATTAAATTGTTTTTATGTTTGGCTAATAATTGTACTGAAATACTTTGTGCCAATAACTCAAATGTATCGCCGTTAATGGGCGCACCCAATGCTCGGCACAAATAATTAAAAAATGTTTGCTCCCAATTGTTTTGATTTTGTGCCAACGTAAGTTCTATATCAGTTACCTTGGTTAATAAACGTTCTATAGTTAAAGATTCTAAATACGTATTTAGCAAATGCTGCGGAACACTCGCTATTTGTGCTTCGCATAGCAATTTATTTTGTTTCATTAGGTGTTGATACTTTGCTTCAATACCTGTGTGTATAATGTGTTGCAGCTCTAGAGTTTCTATATTTTGCAACTCAATATCTTTATCATTATTAAGTACAACGTGCAATATTAAATTATTGTACGCACTATCGTACTGATGCTTGTGTTTTAAATAATCGCTTGTGTTTAGGTGTAGCTCCACATTACCAACCAAAATTACTCCGTCAATAATAAGTTGTGCGTTCAAAAAATCGGGTCCTGCATTTGTATTATACATTCCTACTTTTACAACTTGCACCGCTAAGCCATTAGTTGTAAACAGTTTAGCGCTATCGTATAGTTTATGTTGCCATATATAATGTAAGAGTAATTCAGTCATTGTACTTTTTATTTTTCAATATGCAACTCGCTATAATCTATGTCGCTATCTTCGTCGTAGATGTTAAAAAAAGGTTCTTTCATCATGGCTTTGCGTGTAATGCTGTTTTCTAACGAAAGCAAAAAGCAAGGTAATAATATAAGATTACTTGCATAAGCTACAGCAAGTGTAGTACTTACTAATATGCCCAATGCAGCAGTACCGCCAAACGATGAAGCTGCAAATATTCCAAAACCAAAAAACAATATTACAGCAGTATATATCATACTTATGCCGGTTTCGTATATAGAATTACTCACGGCCTTAGATATACTAAAAGTGGCATTTTTAAGTTCGTATCTGTATTTGGTTAAAAAATAAAGTGTACCATCGCTAGCTATACCAAAGGCTATACTAAATATAAGTATGGTGCTTGGTTTTAAATGTATACCTGCAAAACCCATTAATCCTGCTGTTATAATCAACGGTATGAGGCTTGGTACTAGGGCTATAACTACCATTCTAAAACTCATAAATAACATAAACATTACTATAGCAATAAGTACTATGGCTATGCCTACACTTTCTATAAGGTTGGTTACAAGGTAGTCGTTACCTTTTAGGAACATTATGCTTGTACCTGTAAACACCACATTGTAGCGTTCGTTGGCGTTTAGCCACTTATTACTTTCGGCATCGTAGTTAAATATGCTATCGGTACGCGGTTTAAGTTCAGCTATTAATGCTTTAAGGCGCACTGAGCCTACGTCGGCCATTTGTACACTTACACGCATTTTTTGTTTGGTACTATCCATAAATGATTTAAACTGGCTAGGCCCCTGCCCGCCTTGCTTTGAGTCTTTGGCGTATTTACTTATTTCGCCTAATTGTAGTGCATTGGGTACTATATAATGTTTTGCTGCACCGTCATTCATGGCTTGATTACTAAATTTTATCGCCTCCACTACCGATAGCGGTTTGGAAAACTCGGTGTATTTAGCTATCATTTTTTGGAACTTATTTACTTTATACAAGGTATTCAAATCCATAGCACCATTGGGCTTGCGGGTATCTATACTTACTTCAAACGGTAACACTCCATGAAAATTTTGTTGAAAGAAATTTAAGTCGGTATATACTTTATCTTTTGCGGGTAGGTCGTCTACTACATAGCCCAATGCAGTAATTTTGGTCATACCATAAAGCCCTATAATTGTAACAATACTCACTATTATATATACTGTTTTACGGTGATGATGCACTATATAATCTATGTGTGATAGTAGTTGTTTACTCAAGCCATTATTGCCTCTATTAATTGAACTTAACTTGGGGGTTTGCAAATAACTAAATATACTTGGTATAAGCAACAGACTTAGTAAGTAAGTAATCATAACACTTGCCGATGCTACGTAACCAAACTGTACTAATATTTTACTACCTGTAAATGCAAATACAATAAAACCGATAGAGGTAGTTACGTTAGCAAAAAACAAGGATACGCCTATATTTTTGGTAGCAGTATGCAAAGCGCGTATTTTATGCCCATGTACACGTATTTCGTGGTGGTATTTATTGAGTAATAATATACAATTGGGTACACCTATTACTATTATTAGTGGTGCTATAAGCCCCGATAATGCTGTAATTTTAAAGCCAAATAAGTAAATAAATGCAAAACTCCATATTACTCCTACAAATACTACCAACATGGAGTAACCGACTATTTTAAACGACCTAAAAAAGATAAATAAAATAATGGCCGTAACTGCAAATGCTAATGCCATAAACAATTGCATTTCATGTAATATTTTTTGTGCTATAAACGAACGTATAAAGGGTAAGCCACTATAGTGCGGTGTAAGTTTGTATTTGTTGGCAAACACCTGCGTGCAGGCTACAAGGCTGTCGCATATTGCAAAACGCTCTTTGGAGTTAAGTTTTGCTTGGTCAAATGTAATTGCTACAAGGTATGCTGCGGAGTCTTTGCTAAACACAAAACCATTATAAAACGGCAGGTGCGTAACTACTTGCTGCACGCTATCTAACTGCTGTTGAGTAGCTATGGGTTGTGTTATTTTATTAATAGTTGTTATTATTGGTTTAAATTCAAACTGTTGCAACGAATCGTTTTTGGTAAGGTTAAACAAGCGAGCTACACTTACTACTTCTTTTATGCCGTATTGTTTTTTGAGATTATTATTAAGTGCAATAAAATCGTTAAACTTTTGTAATTCAAAAAATGACGAATCTCTAAAGCCTACAACCATTAATGTTCCATCTTCGCCAAATTGTTTTTTAAATGCATTATGATTTATAAGCGTGCTATCATCGCTAGGGAGTAGCTGCGCAAACTCGTAATCTATAGTAACTTTGCTAGCGTTATAGGCCATTACAGCGGTTAATACCGCTACAGTAATTAATAAATATAAACGATTACGTAATATAAAATGTGCAATGCTTGGCCACATGGTAAGTTGTTTTTCTAGTTAAATTAATGGCTTAAATATAGTAGAAATACCACCTTGCCAAAGCAATAATAGCGTGTGCAAAATTTTTCTTTTGCACACGCTATTGTTTACGGTAATTACTTTTTTACAACTACTCTTTATATTACCTAGTGGATTCAATTAATAAATGTAACACTATGCTGCTAGTTTAAATTTTTTGTCAATTAATCCCTGTGGACTAATTTTTATTAATCCACTTGAATAACTCAACTGAGGTAAAGGGCAATTGTAATTGCCCTTTACCTCATGTTATTTAATATTTATTACTTTGGTGTTACTTACCGTAATACCGTTAGTACTTATGTTTACTATATAGCCATAATTATATCGCCATTAGTAAATTGTTTTTTAGCATTTTCAAATTGCAATGACTATCATTTAATAATGATAGTCATTGCAACTTGTTAAAATCTTGTAATTTACACACTACATATTTACACTTGTAAAATTTATAATAATTAGCGTAGCTTACAAAAGCTATTTTTTTACAAACTTAGCTACTTGCCCTGTATTAGTTTTTATACAATAAATGCCGTTACTTAATATGGTTATATCTAAAATTGTACTATACCCATTAGTAATAATGCTTTGTACTACTTCTCCTAATATAGTGTATACCATAAGTTGTGTAGCAAAAGGTGCGTACACATTTAATGTATGTGTAGCCGGATTAGGGTATAGCGTAAGTGTATTATTGTATTGTTTTTTGGTGTTAAGAAATAAAAACTGTGTGTTTTTCCACGTTTCGTTTAGGCGCACATAGTTAGCATTAATGCCTGTGCTTATGTACAATGTATTATTTAGTGCAAATGCTACTGCCCCTCTGCGTGCAATGGTGGGTATGCCTGCGTGTGTGGCAAAGCTACTGTCAGTAGGATTGTAGGAAAGTAAATCGTTACTAAATACGTTTAACGAATCTTGCCCGCCATATAGCAGTGCTTTACCATTAATAACGGCAGTACATACGTACTTGCGCTGTGGCAGTGGTGCAGTATTTATTTTGTGCCACGTATCATTGGCGCTAGTGTAACTATACATAACGGTATTATATGCTTTATTATTAGTTATTCCAAAACACACATAGCCAATACTATCTATACTAAACGCTGCGCCACGCCACATGCCATTGTTGGGCATATTGTTTTTTTGTGTCCATGTGTTAGTACTAAAATTATATTCCCACACGGCGTTGGTTATATGGTTGCTAGCTCGCTTTCCACCCACTACATACACCTTGTTATTGAGTATAAACGAACTCATGCCTTGTATGGCACTATCAGGAAAATTGGGTAATTGCAACCAAGTATTACTGGAAGGGTTATACTGCCAAAAATCATTTAATACAGTATTACCAATACCACCAAGCACATATCCATAATTATTGTATGCAAATGAGGTGGCGTATTGCCGTTCCTTACCTGCAGGTAATGCCTGAATGGGCAACCAAGTTTCGGTACTGCCATTAAACGCTGCGCCGTTTGCAGTAGGCGCAAAACCAACCTCATAACCCGTAAGGCAATAAGCAGTATTGCCTATTACAAAGGCAGTTGCATCATCGCGCTCAGTGCCTGCAAAATTGGCAACTTGTGTCCATGTTTGTGCTTGGCTTATGGTGCTTAGCAATACTAAAAAAGTTGTTAAAATTTTACAATTCATTACTTACTCTTTTACAAATTTGGCTACTTGCCCTGTGTTGGTTTTTATAATGTATATGCCATTGGTTAAGTTAGCTGTGTTTATGGTAGTAGTTTCTGTAGTGGTATAGGTGGTTTGTACTATTGTGCCTAGTAGGTTGTATATAACTAATTGTGTGGCATTAGGAGCATATACGTTTAGTGTATGGGTGGTGGGATTAGGATATACGTTTACGCTATTGGTACTTGCCTCACTTAACTCCTCCACACCATTAGTACCGTTTGCTATGCTAGGTGGGCAGTTGTTAGCACCCAAGCAACCGTTTTGGTCTGTTTTTAGTACCCACGTTTGTTGTAGTGGTGTTACTACATTACTACCCCCTGTACTACCAACACCTACTATATCTCCATTGGTTAATTCTTGTATGTCATATATGTAGTTATCAGAAGTAACATCTTGCACTGGTGTAGTTATTGCATGATACCAACGCCACCACTTTAGGTTGCCTAGGCTATCGGTACGCATTATCCAACCTTTATACGCACTGGTTACGACTTGTTTTATACCTGCCATAATTATATCACCATTAGCACATTCTTTTAATGTCAATGTAGCTAAACCATATTCTTTTACTCCATATTCCTTATGCCACTTTACAGTGCCGTTAGTATTCAGTTTGCTAATAGATGGGCGCTCCCATGTAGTACTAAAATTAACAATACTATCCGTAACGGTATGCCCTAGTATATATCCTCCATGCTTAGAAGCTACTAATCCGCACACATTACGCCCTGTTACATTATAATATTTTTTCCACACTAGGTTTAGGTTACTGTCTAGCTTCATTACAAAATACAATGCCGTAAATGTTTGTAACTCGCTACCACTTAGTATATAGCCTTTGTTTTCGGTAGTATCAGCTGTAGAAACATTAGTGTATCTACAATTGTTTGTATATAATTTAGTTTGCAACAGTACTCCGTTAGTATCTACTACTCGCACCATTGGCTTGTATATTCCTTGGTGGCCAATACTACAGGTACTATCTGTAGTACCTATAAACAGCATTCTGTCTTTATGTGTGGTACTGGGTACTATAGCTTGTATTATTGCATAATAGGCAGTATCTCCTATAAAAGCTGTATGCAAGGTGTCGCCTTGCATATTCATTTTATAAAATGGGCTTTGTATTGTATTATAAAAACCTCCTGCTCCACTTAAATATAGTTTGTTCCCCATTTTTAAGATAGGTGCATTATTAAAATAAGTACCTGTGGCTACACCATACCGCTTGGTAGGTATAGTATCTCCATTTAAGGTTAAACGACCTAAAAAAGCATCGTGCGTATCTAGCATATTAATGCTGATACAAATAGTATCATTAACTACAATAAAACGTATTGTAGCATTATTTTCATTATCATAATTTAAGCGTTTGTTAAAATAGGTTTGCGCTTTACCCTCCTGTATTATAATACAAAGGAGGGTAATTGTAATTGCCCTACTCATGTTATTTAATATTTATTACTTTGGTGTTACTTACAGTAATACCGTTAGTACTTATGTTTACTATATATACGCCACTAGCTAAGTTGTCGGTAGTAAATTGTACAGTGTCTGTATCTTTAGTTGATGTTGTTTCCATTATTGTTTTGCTAGTTATCATATCTATTATTTTTATGTGTATTATATTTAACTGATTAATCTCA
>JACMRI010000014.1 GCA_014376525.1 Bacteroidia bacterium
AAAAGTTATTTGATAAAATACTATATTTGATAAAATTAAACAAACTTATGTACCTATATAATTATGAAAATTACAAGCAACAAACACACAAGCGGGACGCTTGCGGTAGCGCAAAACGGCTATCTAACGCTTGCGGTAGCGGGGGTAAATAATATTCCTAAAATACATCAGCACGCTCCTATTAATTTGCACTTAAAAAACTAAAGTTATGAAACCACATTTTTTAATAGCTATAGTACTTTTGGTTTGTGTGAGTTGTAATAAATTTGCAGCAGGAAGTTATCCGTATGCCGAATATTATGAGCTAAATACTAGAGAGTCAATAGTTATAAAAGCAATTGAACGTGTAAAAGAAAAACATCCTGAATTATGCCCACCTAGCGAGGCTTATACTTTTGATGGACGGGATGAGCTTGCGGTAGCGGGGAGGGACAAAAGAAAGACATAAAACAGTACGAAACTTATAATACATTAATTTACTATGAATGAAAACAAGTGGATTGGAGGGGTATTTTTGATTTTATTGTCTTTTTTTCTTTTTCTTTATAATTATAAAAGAAGTGTTAAAAAAGGGAATTTCGGTTTTTATGAAGCAAGAGGTTTTTTTGGAGCCTTACTTGGTCTTTTATTTGGGATTGCAATAACCTTATTGTCTATATTTAGACCATAATATTGCTGGGCGCATTCCACAAATCCTTTGTAATAAAGGCTTCGATACCCCGCTGTTCTAAGTGTTCCTAAGGCTACCGCAAGCTTCTCGCTTGTGCGTTTATTACTTGTAAAAAGTTATTTGATAAAATACTATATTTGATAAAATTAGACTAACTTATGTACCCATATAATTATGAAAATTACAAGCAACAAACACACAAGCAATACGCTTGCGGTAGCGCAAAACGGCTATCTAACGCTTGCGGTAGCGGGGATATTCAAGATTCATTTTTAAATAACTAAATATGAGAGTAGTTTCGTTTATTATATTCATTACTTTATTTAGTAGTTTAAAAATATTAGCTCAGGTTTTTTCGCTGTGTGATAAGAATGTTTCCGTTCTTTTAAAGAAAGATTCTCTTAACAAAGATTCTATTGTAGTAGAAGTAAAAAATATATCTAATAATCTGATTTTAATAAGCATAATTGATGGAATTAATATTGGAAAATATAATGAAAGTTATGTTGGGATTGGATTATATTCAAGTGTTTTTCCATTCTTACCAGAGCATAACAAAAAATATTACAATCAATTAGAAATGAAAGTAATTGAGCCAGGGGCAATTTTAAAAATTAAAGAGAAAGTAATCACTAATTTTCATTATAAGTTTAGTTTTAGCTTAGACTATGTCATAGGGTCATATAATAATTCAAACGGCTATATTCAAAGAGATGAGTACAATAAAGCTTTTAACTTTCTAAAATTCGGTTTAAGATAATTACTACGGTTAGCTAAGCTTAGTTTTAAACTAAGCTTTAGTATTGGTTAAAAAAACTCTACAAACATAGAGTAAGTTTACAAAAGCAAGTCTATGTATGTGGAGTAGGTTTGTGGTAAAAGGGGAGTTCGCCGTTTTACGGCTTTTTTAAAAATAACGGCAAGTAAAAAACTGTAGAGTACTAATAAAATATAGGGTTGCAGGGCATATTGGGGAGTGTTTTTTAGTCTACGTTTGTGTATACCTTGTGTGTTTTTTACTTGGTATAAGGGTAGTTTTATAGTGTCCAAAATAGTAGCCATTGTCACGTATATGTTTTCCATAGCTTTTAAAAATGGTTTAATATGCTTGTGTAACAAACCTTTTTTGCACAATATTAAACTACTATGACAATACTCCGCACATAGTTTTTACATTTGCGCTATGATAAAAAACGATATACTCTTGCGTGCCGCTAGAGGCGAAACTACCGAAAGAACTCCCGTATGGATGATGCGCCAAGCAGGGCGCATATTGCCCGAGTACCGTGTTGTACGTGCCAAAGCCAAAAACTTTGTAGAGTTTGTAAAAAATTCAGAATTAGCAGCCGAAGTAACCATTCAACCCGTAAATATATTAGGTGTAGACGCGGCTATTATTTTTAGTGATATATTAGTAATACCCGAAGCTATGGGCTTACCCTACGAAATGGTAGAAGCCCGAGGTCCTTTGTTTCGAACTACTGTAGCCACTATGGCCGATGTACAAAAACTAAATATAGCCACCGAAAACGAACTTAGTTACGTAACCGATGCCATACGATTAGTAAAAAAAGAATTGGACGGTAGCGTGCCTTTAATAGGATTTGCAGGTGCACCATGGACAATACTTGCCTATATGGTAGAAGGAAGCGGTAGTAAAACATTTAGCAAAGCCAAAGGTTTTTTGTACACACAACCATTGGTAGCGCACGCTTTGCTAGAAAAAATAACCACATCAACCATACTGTACCTAAAAGCACAAATAGCTGCAGGGGCAGATATTGTTCAACTTTTTGATTCTTGGGCGGGCATATTAAGTGGACCTATGTATTTTGAATTTGCATTGCCATACATCGATAAAATATGCGAAGCAATAACCGAAGTGCCTATAACTGTGTTTGCCAAAGATGCGCATTATTTGCCTGCACAATTGCAACACATAAAGTGCGATGTAGTAGGGCTAGACTGGACTATGCACCCACAACGCGTGCGCGATTTATTACCACACAAAACCCTACAAGGTAACCTAGATCCTTGTGTATTGTATGGTGATGAAAAAACAATAATACACCATACCCACCAAATGTTACAAGCCTTTGGTAGCAAGCGTTATATAGCTAATTTAGGGCATGGTTTATATCCCGATATTGATAAAGAAAAAGCTAAACTATTTGTAGATATTGTAAAAGAATATAAACACAATGCTTAAGCAAAAACTTACGCTTGATGTACCCGCATACTACCAAGCAAATAATGGTGTGTGTGGTTTTTCTTACACTGATGCGTTGCTGTGTATAGGTTCTTGCTTTGCTCAAAATATGGGTGAACGCCTAGTAGAGCATAAGTTTAATGCAGTAGTTAATCCGTATGGTATAGTGTTTAACCCCTTAGTATTAGCGCAACAGCTTAATGCAGCTATACATAATTTTCCGTTAAATGATAACGACATAATATACACCGATGGGCTGTATTATAGCTATCAGGCCCATAGCATTGTATATGCCACTACCAAAGCTGAATTATTAACACAATTAAATAATATACAACACAACTTATTAACACAGTTAAAAAACGCGCATTACCTTATACTTACTTGGGGTTCGGCATACTATTATACTCGTGTAAATGATGGTATAATGGTAAGCAATTGCCATAAGCAACCACAAGCATTATTTACTAAAGAGTTTTGTACCGCTGCGCAAATAGAGATTGTTTACACACAATTAATACAACAATTACAAACTATAAACCCAACGCTACAAGTACTCCTAACCGTAAGCCCAGTGCGGTATATAAGAGATGGTATTATTGAAAACAACAACAGTAAAGCACAACTTATAAGCGCAACGCACAGATTGGTACAAGACAACGAAAATGTATTTTATTTTCCTGCCTACGAGTTAATAATAGACGACCTGCGCGACTACCGCTACTTTGCGGCCGATAAAGTGCACCCAAGCACTGAGGCAATAGACTACGTGTGGCAAGCATTTATAGCTAATTTATTATCAAAGCACGATGTACAATTGTTTGATGTAGTGCAGCGCATAGTAAAAGCAGCAAAGCACCGTACATTGCACCCAAAAGCCTTATCTAGCAAAATGTTTACTACTTCTCACTTACAATTGTGCGAGCAAACAATGCATAAGTATCCTCATGTTAATTTACAGCACGAAATACAGCATTTTACCACTCACTAATACGTTATTAAACCCACTAATTTACCAATGAAATTAACTCGTGCCGAACTTACTATACTGTTTACACTTGCCTTAGTGCAGTTTACCCACGTAATGGATTTTATGATTATAATGCCCCTAAGTCCTCAATTAATGCGTGTGTTAAGCATTAATCCACAACAATTTTCTTTTTTAGTCTCTTCATTTAATATTGCTGCAGGTATGAGTGCTTTGGCAGGTGTATTTATTATTGATAGGTTAGATCGTCGTAGAGCCTTGGTGTTTAATTACATGGGTTTTGTATTAGGTACATTTAGCTGTGCTATGGCTAATACGTATGAGACATTAATCATATCTCGTATTGTTGCAGGCTTGTTTGGTGGTATGTCATCGGCACTTATTTTATCTATTATTAGTGATATTATTCCTGCCCAAAAGCGTGGTGCAAGTATGGGTATAGTAATGTCGGCATTTTCGTTGGCGTCCATTGTGGGTATTCCTGTTGGCCTTCAGTTAGCACAATGGTTTGATTGGCACACACCGTTTTTGGTAGTAGGGTCGTTGGGATTATTAGTTATTCCATTAGCGTTAAAATTTATACCTCCTATCAATGGGCATTTAGCTAATTTGCAACCGTTTAATTTTAAACAACCTTTACAAAATGTATTTAACTCAACCGCTAAAATATACTCGCTAGTATTGACTGCTTGTTTAATGTTTGGTTGGTTCATCATCATACCTTTTATAAGTCCTTATTTGGTAGGAAACGTAGGTTTTACCGAAGGGCAGTTGCCTTTCATCTACTTAACAGGTGGTGCATTTAGTATATTAGCATCTCCATTGGTGGGATATTTTAGTGATAAGTTTGGTAGTATAAAAGTATTTTATGTAGCAATAACATTATCTGTAATAGTATTATTTTTACTTACTCACTTAGAAAAAGTGCCCATGTGGCATGCACTGATTATAACATCATTATTGTTTTTATGTTCGGGCTCACGTATGATACCCGCACAGTCTTTGGTAAGCAAAAGTATAGATCCCGCCACACGTGGTAGTTTTATGAGTTTTAATTCATTCGTGCAACAAACATCATCAGGCATAGCCACATTAATAGGTGGTAGTATAATGGTGCGTACGGCTAACGGAAGTTTTCAGCACTACGAAATATTGGGTTACATAGCCATTAGTTTTAGTTTATTGGCACTAATTGTTATTCGCAAAATAAAATAAGCAACATCTATTAATAAAAAACAAACGAAAAATTGAAGATTTGTTTCCTATTCAACAATAAAAGCTATATTTGAAATATTAAAAATTCTACAAAAAAATAAAAAAACAGTAATGAAGCATTTAAAACTCATCACATTATCAGTAGTTACTTTAGCTGTAACACTTACAGCCTGTAAAAATACGATTACCGAAAACACTAACGACGAACAAGATACAACCGCACAAAATGCCGTAAATAGCGAGGCACGAAAGGTTTTTTACAGTTTACCTTCGCCTATGGAATTATCTAGTTTACTGCAAAAATCAGGTTCTAAATTTGATAAGCAAAACTTACACGATTTAAAAGCAGTTGATCATTACAACACTAACGATTCTCGCGCTTTAAACTTAGGTGTTTATGGTGCCGATTTAAGTTATACTAGCGTTTTTGACCAAACACAAGAAACTATGCAGTACCTAAAAGCTGCACAAAAATTGTCGGACGCTTTGGGTATTTCTTCTGCTTTTAATAAAAATGTGGTAGAACGTATTCAAACTAATATGAATAATAAAGATTCGTTAATGAACATTATTAGCGATTCTTACCTTGAAACAGATGCATTTTTAAACGAAAATGAACGCCAAAACATATCTGCTTTAATAATATCGGGAGGATGGATAGAAGGTTTATACTTGTCAAGTAAAATGGCTTTTGTTGCACCCAAAAACGATGTCTTATTAGGACGTATAGCTGAACAAAAATTATCGTTAGATAACTTATTGGGATTATTAGGCGCTTACCAACAACACGAATCTATTAAAGATTTAACTGTACAACTTAACGAATTAAAAGCAATATTTGCTACTATTGAGTTGGCATCAGTAGAAACTACAGTGTCTGTAGATCCTAAAACTAAAACAACCACATTAGGTAGCGATGCTAAAACAAATACGTTAAACGAAGAGCAATTAAAAAACATTGCTGCAAAAGTTGCCGAAATAAGAACTTCAATAACTAAATAATTAGTAAATAACAACTAAAGATGAAAACAATAATAACTTCACTATTTACACTATTAGCATTGGTAGTAACTATTAAAGCCAATGCACAATGTAATAACTTTACTAAGGGTAAATGCGTACCTGCTTTGAAACCATATATACACAATGGTCAGTTAAACAGTACATCGTTAGCGCCAGGCGAAAATGCAGAGTTAATGATGACTTTTTATGCTGGACAAGAGTATCGCATATTTACTTGTTCGCAAGAGTTATTAGGAGCGGTAGTTTATAAAGTATTTGATAGCAACCATAAAGTAGTATTTAACAGTGAAGAAGCTAAACAAAATAATTTTGATTTTAATGTAAAAGCTACACAACAATTATATATAGAAGTAAACGTACCCAAAGCCGAGGCCAAAACAGGTATTGTGGAGCAAGGCTGCGTAGCTGTATTAATAGGTTTTAAAAAGTAATTTATAACTTTATATTTATAAAAAAAAGCTAACCGTAAGGCTAGCTTTTTTTGTTTAAATGAGAGTATGGTTTCATTTAAGAAATACTGATACAGAAATATGTATTAAAATTTAGGAGTATGTTAAGCATACTTAGCTTATTTAAAATAGTATACAGTTTAGTATTATGCTTACAAATAAAAAAACAGTTAAGTCTTTATTTTTAACTATTTTTAAGAAAATTTATTTAAAATTAATATTTAACTACTATGAAAAAAATAGCAATAATAGCTGGTGCTTTATTTGTGATAAGTACTAGTGTGTGGGCAACAAATAATAATGCTCCCAAATACAAAACGTTTCATTTACCCGAAACTATAACTGAAGCCGATTACCAAGCTAATGTAATTAATTTTAGAGTCAAAGCGCAATATCGCGGTGTATGTGCTATTAATACTGTTAATAATGCAGCATTTCAACAAGCATTAAGTGCATTAATGATTACAAAATTAAGTAAAGTATTTCCTAGGCATACAGCTCCTGAGGCTAAATACAACGCTGAAGGCCTACCCTTACAAGATTTGTCGTTAATTTACAGAGTTAAGTACAGTGCTAATATGCCTATAGAAGTTGCTTGTAATAATTTGTTAGCTTCAGGTATTGTAGAATTTGCAGAGCCCAATTATGTGTATTATGTTAATCAATACGTGCCAAACGACCCAAATGCTGTAACAAGCGGAGGAACACAATCTAACTTTCTAAATCGTATAAAAGCATACGATGCTTGGGATTTAGGACTAGGTGGCTCTCAAGGTGATACTTCGGTTGTTGTAGCTATAGTAGATACAGGTAGCGACTTAGATCATCCTGATTTAATGGCAAATATTAAATTAAATTATGCTGATCCTATTAACGGTACTGATGATGATAACGATGGATATGTAGATAACTTTCGTGGTTGGGATTTATCAGGTGCTACGTCTGCAAATGTTATTGAGGATAATGATCCTACTTGTGCTGCTGCTAATACACACGGATCTCACGTTTCGGGTTGTGCTTCAGAAGTTACTGATAACGGCATAGGTGGTGCTGGTATTGGTTTTAAAACAAAATTACTAATTGTAAAATGTTCTGCTGATAATGAGAGCGGTTTAAGCAAAGCTTATGA
This sequence comes from Bacteroidia bacterium, assembly GCA_014376525.1. GTDB lineage: Bacteria > Bacteroidota > Bacteroidia > UBA4408 > UBA4408 > JACMRI01. The sequence continues at coordinate 7,684 of JACMRI010000014.1, forward strand.
TGGGATTGTATATGCAGCCGATCATGGAGCACGCATCATTAACTGTTCTTGGGGAGGTACTTTTGGTGGTAGCTTTGGGCAGTCAATTGTTGATTACGCTACCAATAATAAAAACTCATTAATAGTTGCTGCAGCTGGTAACAGTAATGTAGGTACTGATCAATTCCCATCATGTTACAATAATGTGCTTAATGTTGCTGCTACCAATAATATAAATGATAGTAAAGCAAGTTTTAGTAATTATAGTTATACCGTGGGAGTAAGTGCACCGGGGGTAAATATTCATAGTACAAATTATAATGATGTGTATGCTTACAATAGTGGTACATCTATGGCTTCGCCAATTGTAGCAGGTGCCTGTGCTTTGGTTAAAGCTAAATTTCCAACATATACAGCTACACAAATTAAAGAACGCATACGTGTAACTGCAGATCCTCATTATACTGCAGCAGGAAACGCCAGTTTTAAAGGTCGATTAGGTAAAGGACGATTAAATGTATTTAAAGCCCTTACCGATGCTCCTACACCATCAATACGTTTTAATGCAATAACCATAACTGATGGCAACGATGGTGCTTTTGTAATAGGCGATACATTGCGTATTACAGGTATATTCAAAAATTATTTACAAGCATCATCAGCCAACTTAACAGTAGCTATGTATAATGCTAATACAATAGCTAGTCAAATAACGGTATTACCTGCCGATTCTCAAAAAGTATTAGGGGTTATGAATACTAATGGAACAGTTAATAACGCTACTGCATTTAAGGTTAAATTAAATTCAAATATTCCTGCAAATGCAACTATTGTTGTAAAAGTAACATTTAGAGATGGAGCATATTTAGACGAACAGTTTTTTCCTATAACTGTAAATGTTGATTACCTAAATGTACGTGTAAATGAAGTGTTTACAAGTGTTACAAGTAAGGGTAGAGAGTTTTATAATAGCGAATCACAAGCTGACGGTTTAGGTTTTGTTTTTAAGGATAGTTCAATGGCTTATGAAGGTGGATTTATGCTTGGTGCAATAAAAACAACTGGAGATACTGTTGTATTAAACAACGTGCGTACAGCAGGTACAACTGCTGCCACACACTGGAAATCATTAAGTAATATAAAACGTAATACAACTAACCCAGTAGCTGTATTTGAAGCATCGGGTAAGTTTAATGATGCTGGAATAACTATAGTATCGGCACGATTGAATGTAACCGTATCTCAAAAGTTTTATGCCTTTGACACACCAGGAAACACACGTTATGTAATACATCAATTCACAATTAAAAATGCAACCGCGGCAGCATTAAATAATTTTTATGCTGGAATATTTACCGATTGGGATATTATGAATTACAATCACAATAAATCAGCACAAGATACCTCAATAAGTTTAGGTTATGCTTATAGCTCAGATGCTAGCGGATTATATGCAGGAGTAAAAGTATTATCTCACACACCTTATAATATGTATGCTGCTGATAACAAAACAAGTGCTGGAGGTCCTGGTAATATTAGATTTTCTGATGGAGTTACTGATGGTGAAAAGTTTCGTGCTCTTGTTACATCACGCGCAACAGCTGGAGATTCGGCTAATGGCAACGATGTTATAAATGTAGTGAGTACAGGTCCATTTAGTTTAGCAACCACTACTGATTCTGTAGTAATAGCATTTGCAATAGTAGCTGGCGAAAACAAAGCGGATATAATTTTAAATGCTAAAGCAGCACAAGCTAAATATGATGTTGTAACAAGTAATATGGCACTTGCTGGCATTATAGCCAATGATGTGCAACTATACCCTAATCCTGCTAATACTAACGCACAAGTAAGTATAGACTTAGCTAAGCAAGGCTTAGTAAAAGTAGAAATGTATAGCATAAAAGGTGATTTGCTTTCTACTGTAGTTAATGAAACAATGACCAAAGGTTTACATATAATTACCATTCAAACAAGTACTCTAGCGCAAGGTGCTTATTATTGTAAAATAATAACAGGTGAGCAAATACAAGTTAAAAAATTAAGTGTAGTTAGATAAGTTTTATTATCAGTATTAATAAAAGGCTGTTTTACTTTTAAAGTAAAACAGCCTTTTATTATTAAATGACTTTAGTTAAAATCATCTGTGCTTTGGTTGGGTTTGGGCTTATCTTTTTGTAGCCATTTTGGTTTTACTTTTGGTGGCGTACTTTCTTTTATGATATTTGTTTTTTTATCATCGGGTTTTACTATTTTTTTCTTTGCTTCGGTATTATTACCAAACTCTACATCTATTTCAGTTTGTTTTTTTGTTTTAACTTTTATAGTACTGTCTTTTTTAAACAAGCCAAATGTTTTTTTAAAAATGCTTTTAATGTTTTCTTTTTCTTGTTTAATATCTTGTAATAGCTTTTGTTTTAAACCTTTTCTATCGTAACTTATTACGGGTTTGTCGGTAGTGCCTTTCATGCTTATAAACAAACGTATTTTGCCTAAACCATCGCTTTCTTCTTCACCAAATTCTGTATTTTCTTTTTTAAAGCGTGCTTTTTTGGCTAACAAATCATTGAGCAGTAAACTAAAGTGGTAGTCTATTTTATTATCAAACGAATGTGTTCCACTGGCAGTAATATCTAGCAAGCTACTTTTTATGTCCATTTGTGGTATAGTTATCAAACCATTTTTTATGTAAATAGTGTTTTTGAGTTGCGAAAATTTAATGTTATTTAATTCGTTCACTTCCACAAACCGAGATAGGTTTTTTAAAGGGTCGAAGTTAGTGATTTGTCCTTTATCTATAGTGGTTACAGCAGTGCAATACAGCGTGTTTACATCTGGCTTTAGTGCACTGTTCCATGTACATTTTATACTTGCATTGGTACTTAAATTACCTGCTACGTTAGCATCAGTTACAAATGTTTGCCCAAAATTATTAAGCACTACAAACATTTTTTTCATGTTTATATCTTGCGTTTCCAAATCAATGGTAGCTATTAGTTTATTAGCGTAAGTATTGTCTATACTACCTTTGAGAGACACACTACCGTTGCAGGTATTAAATGTATGTGCGTTAGTTATTATTTTTTTATCTTTTAGGTGCAAATCTCCTTTAATGTTTGTGGCTTCTAACTTTCCAAACGTTAGTTGTTTAATATCGCTTACTAAATTAAAGGTAACATTGGCTGGTAACTCTATTTTGTAGGCAGTTTGCGTGGTAGTAGTTTTGGTTTCGTTAAGTATATCGTCCATATTTATACTATTGCTATTGAGTAGCGCATTTATTTCTAGATTGTTGCTAATACCCAATAAAAACGGTAATATATTTTTCAGTTCGCCACTAAGATTAAGGGTAGTTTTATTAATACTTACAGGCAGTTTTTGGAATACTAAATCGGTGTTATTAAACTGCATAGCCAAAGCATTACTACGCACAATACGTTTGTCGTTTACCAATTGTAATACTAAGTTAGCTACGTTTACATTGCCGTCTAGTTTTTTAATGTTTGCATAATCCTGCACAGTTTTTATGTTTAGTGGGCCTTCGTAATGTATAGTTGTAGCAATGGTTCCTTCAAGTTGTTGCAGTGTGTCAAGTTGAGCAATACGTTTAACAGCAGCTAAGTTTAATTGTGCTTTTAAGTGCGTTATTAACACGGCATCATCAAAATTACTTATTACACAGTTACCACTAATGTTGCCAGCACCTAGTGTTGCCGCTATGTTAGAGCAGTTTATATATCCGTTATTAAACTTATTGTCGTAGCTGGCATCTATGTTTATGTTAGTTATTTTTTCGTTGCTATTGGGTTCGGTTATGCTTGCATTGCGCGCGGTTATATTTGCTTTTATACTTGGTTCAGTATTTTTATTTTTCACTATAGTAGCTTTAAAATCTATGCTACCACTGGCATTATAGTCGTTTACTTGAGCAGCATATTTGTTGGGTAAAAGCTGTAATATAGATTTTACTGAGCTCGATTGTGTACTTTTTATATTTAAATTATAGGTAAGTGCGTCAGCGTTATTAATAGTAGCATTTAGTAGTAAATCTATGCCCGCATAACTAAGCTCGGTGTTGTTTAATGTATAGTTGGTGTCGCGTATTATTATGTTGGAGTTTACACTAATTTTTTTGTTACGTGGCAATGCAAAGTCATTTGCACTCATTGTTTTTAGTTCGCCCTCCAATGCTAAGTATAGTGTGGTTTGTTTGCTAAATACTCCACTTAATTTTGCATTATTAGCTTGTAAACAAAGGCTTGTAGCGTTGGTGTAGTCTTTAAATTTTAGTTCAACGTTAGTACATATTAGTTTTTTAAGCTCAAATAAAGTATTGGTTTCTGTGGAAGAAGTATCTTGCTTCCAAAAATGAAAATTATCTTTTTGGTTGTTCAGTAATTTCAAATTTACTTTACCATTTATTAATTTTATTTGTTGCACACGGTATTTTTTATTAATAACGTCCCAAGCATTTATACCTAACTCTACACGTTGCATTACGGCTAAATTTTCGGGGTTGTGTAATACGTTTACCTCTTGCAGGCGAACATTGGTAAGTACAATAGTAACCTTCGGAAAGCTAGAAAAAAAGGTTAAATCTACCCTATCTATTTTTACAGGTGTGTTAAGCTGTTGGTTAAGTTTGGCTAATACATAACTTATAATTTCTGGCTGGCGATACGTTACGGTATATACCAAAGTCCCTACTATTATTAGTAGTGAGGCAAATAGCGTAAGCAGAATTTTCTTAATCATAAGTTAGTTCAATTTTTTTGTTCAAAAATAGATTATCTATCTCCTAACGTAGTAAGTAGGTGTGTTATTGTGCTAACATTGAGTTGTTAGCTAATTGTGGGTGGTATATCCCTAACAGTCAAAAACTATATGCACTATTGTTGCTATATAAATTTAAAACACCACATAAATATGCGCGTACATTTTATTGCAATAGGTGGCAGTGCTATGCACAACTTAGCCATAGCATTACACAAAAAAGGGTACATAGTATCGGGCTCTGATGACGAAATACGTGAGCCATCGCTTACACGCTTACAACACCAAGGCTTACTGCCTAGTGTAATAGGTTGGAACGTAAACAACATTACACCAAACCTTGAGGCCATAGTGCTAGGTATGCACGCCCGTGCCGATAACCCCGAACTACTACGTGCGCAAGAATTAGGATTAAAAATATATTCTTACCCAGAGTTTTTGTACGAAGCTACTAAAGATAAAACTCGTATAGTTATAGGCGGTAGCCATGGCAAAACCACCATTACCGCTATGATATTGCACGTATTAAAACTACGCAATGTTAAGTTCGATTTTATGGTAGGTGCGCAAATAAAGGGTTTTGATACTATGGTAGAACTGCACAACGATACTAAATTTGCCATATTTGAGGGCGATGAGTATTTGGCCTCGCCGATAGATCGCCGTCCAAAGTTTCATCTCTATCACCCACACATAGCAGTATTGAGTGGTGTGGCGTGGGATCACATAAACGTGTTTCCAACTTATGAAATATACGAACAGCAGTTTGTAAAATTTTTGGAATGTATAGCACCCAATGGTAAATTATTTTATTGTGCTAATGATGATGCTTTGGCTAATGTAGTAGCGAAAAAGCCCGCTGCACTTAGCGCACAGCCGTATGACTTGCCCAACTACACTATAGCTAACGGCATTACTACACTACACATTAATAACGTTAATTACGAATTAAGCGTATTTGGAAAGCATAATTTATACAACCTGCAGGCAGCACAATTAGTATGTGCCGAAATAGGTGTAACCGCTCCCGATTTTTATACTGCCGTACAATCGTTTGATGGTGCCGCTAAGCGACTAGAAGTAGTAAAACGCACCAACGATTGGGTTATGTTTAAAGATTTTGCCCACTCGCCATCTAAAGTAAAAGCCACGCTACAAGCCGTGCGCGAGCAATATCATGACTATAATATAGTAGCTTGCCTAGAGCTACACACCTTTAGTAGCCTTAACGAAAACTTTTTGTTGGAATATGCACATACCCTAGATGCCGCCACTACTGCGTGCGTATATTTTAATCCGCAAGTGTTGGCACATAAGCAAATAAAACCAATAACAACCCAGCAAGTGCAACAAAGTTTTGCTAACGATAGCATACATGTATTTACCAAAAGCGATGAGGTTGTAAATTTTATAACTACTCAAAACACCACTAAAACCGTGTTTTTGCTAATGAGCTCGGGTAATTTTGATGGCGTTGATTTTAATACTTTAGCGCTAACACTTTAGTATGAATATACTGTACTACTATAAAGGGTCGTTATACAAATGTATAACGACCCTTTACAGTTTAATTGTAGTTTAATAGTACACCTTAGTTTTCTAGTATTTTTAATAACTCGTCTAATTTAGGGGTAAGTATAATTTCGGTACGGCGGTTTTTGCGACGTGCATCAGCAGTTTTGTCTTTATCTAATGGTAAAAACTCTCCACGTCCAGCAGCTATAAGGCGTACAGGGCTTGTGTTGCTATTGGTAGTTATAATTTTTACAATGCTTGTGGCACGCATTACCGATAAATCCCAATTGTCTTTTATATCGCCTTTTCCGTTCATTGGCACATCGTCGGTATGTCCTTCTACCATTACGTTTATATCGTTGTTTTGTTCCAATACTTTGGCTAATTTTTTAAGTGCATCTACGCCCTTGGTTTCTACTGCGGTACTGCCCGATGCAAATAATAAAGATTCGTCCAGCGATACATATATCTTTCCGTTTTTTTGGCTAATGGTTAATCCTTTACCTTCAAACCCCACTAAGGCAGCTTGTACCTTACGTTTTATTTCGTTTACGGCGTTGTCTTTTTGTTTTAATATGGCTTCCAATTCTTCAATACGGGCCTCTCTGGTTTTAAGTGTAGCTTGTGTTTCGTTTAATTTTTTTTCGGCTACAGTTAGTTTTTGTTGCTCTGATGCTAACTTTTTTTCTTTTTGTTTTAGTTCGTCTTCACGCTTTTGCAACTCCTCTTGCGACTGTTGATAGTTGCTCATCAGTTTTTTATTTTCGCTATCGTTACCGTTTAGCAAGTCTTTATTTTTACTAGTAATGGTTTCATAATCTGCTTTTACTTTTTTAAAATCATCTTCCAAACCCTTAATTTTGTTGGTCTTAGCGGCCGAATCTTTTTTAAGTGCTGATGTTGTTACGGTAAGCGAACCAATTTTATTTTCCAATTCACGTGTTTTACTTTCGGCATCTACACTTTTTGCTTTAAGTTGTTTTAGCTCGTCTTGGCAGGTAATGCGTTGTTTTTCGGTTTCATTAAATTGCTTTGAACTTACGCATGATGCTAATAGTAATAAGCTACTGTAAAATAAAATGTGTTTCATAGTTGAGTGTAGTTTTCTGTTTAAATATTATTTATCTAAATTAAATTTCAAACCAACCCCAACACCAATTGCACGTAACAATTATGAACATTCTATTTTTCATAAATACCAATAGTATTAACAGGTGTGTAACAGGTAATTATACATCTTTAACTAAAATTTAAAAAACACTATATAAGTATAATGGCAAAACAACCACGTACCAACCAAAGCACAGGCAATGTATCGGTAATTATAAGTATAACCCTTGTTTTATTTGTATTAGGAATAGTAAGTTTGTTGGTGCTAAACACGCACCGTTTATCTACTTATGTTAAAGAAAATATAGGCATATCAGTATTTTTAAAAGACAGTACTAACACAGCCGAAGCCACCAATTTTAAAAAACTGTTAGACGTAACCAACTATGTTAAAACTGCCATTTACGTAAGTAAGCAAGAGGCTGCCAAAGATTTGCAAAAAGAATTAGGGGGCGAACAATTTGTTACTTTTTTGGGTTATAATCCGTTAAATGATTTAATAGATATACGTTTAAAAGCCGATTACGCCAACAACGACAGCATAAAAGCCATAGAAAATCAATTAATGAATAACCCTTTGGTAAAAGAAGTATATTATCAAAAATCGTTGATAGATGTTGTAAACGCTAATGCTAAGCGCATATCGTTTATATTGCTTGGTTTTAGTGCGCTATTATTAATTATAGCTATAGCACTTATTAACAATACCATAAGATTACATATATACGCCAAGCGTTTTTTAATTAAAACCATGCAACTAGTAGGTGCTACACAAGGTTTTATACACAAACCATTTTTTATACGAGGCGTCATTAATGGGCTAATAGGTGCCGTGTTTGCTATTGCTAGCATTAGTGGTACTATGTATTATTTATATATGCAAGCTCCTAACTTTTTTACTATTACTGATGTTGACATAGCATTAATAGTAGCCTTAATTATTTTGTGTTTGGGTTGCATAATATCCGTGTTAAGTACTTATTTTGCACTGCGTAAATATTTAAAATTAAGTTTCGAAGATTTATACGCTCGCTAGCATTTTTGCGATAATAAGATGAGTACTTTTATCAATTAATTTAAAACCAAAAACATTTATACCAATGAATAATAAAATAACACACGCAAGCAACGAATTTGTATTTGGAAAACGCAATTATCAACTATTAGTAGGCGCAATAGCACTTATAGTACTAGGTTTTGTGCTTATGGCCGGAGGTAAACCCGCTAACCCCAACGAGTTTGTATATAACGATATGTTTAGTTTTACACGTATTACTCTTGCTCCAGTAGTAGTATTGGCGGGCTTTGTAATGGTCGTATTTGCTATAATGCACAAAAGCAACGACTAACGTTTTACCTCACTCCATAGTTTCTTTTTAATGAATTATTTACAAGCAGCCCTAATAGCTATAGTAGAAGGGGTTACCGAATTTTTGCCTGTATCATCAACAGGACATATGATTATCACAACATCGATAATGGGCATAGCCCACGACGATTTTACCAAACTATTTACCATATCTATACAACTAGGTGCAATACTATCGGTAGTGTATTTGTACCGCCAACGCTTTATTGATGGACTTAAGGATCTTAATTTTTATTTTAAAATAGGGTTAGCATTTGTTCCCGCAGCTATATTTGGTAAGTTGCTCGATGATTATATTGATGCTTTGTTAGAAAACATAATTACCGTTGCTTGTTCGCTCCTTATAGGAGGCATTATTTTATTATTTGTAGATAAATGGTTTACTAACAACAACAAAAAAGAAATTACCTACAAAAACGCTTTAGTAATAGGATTGTTCCAGCTTATAGCAATGATACCGGGCGTATCGCGTTCGGCAGCTACTATTATAGGTGGATTGTCGCAACAATTAACCAAAGAAAAAGCAGCCGAGTTTTCGTTTTTTTTGGCTGTACCCACCATGCTTGCTGCCACTGGTTATAAATTATACAAATTTTTAAAACTACACACCATTACAAGCAACGAAATAAGCATACTTGCACTAGGTAACATAATAGCATTTGTAGTAGCGTTAATAGCCATAAAATCGTTTATAGGTTATGTAAGCAACCATGGTTTTAAAGTATTTGGTTGGTACAGAATTGTATTGGGAATTATTATTTTAACACTCTATTTTATGAATATTCCTTTAACTATTGTGTAATGATGACCGAAACCGAAAAACACGAACATTTTAAAATAGGTCAAGATCTACTGCTAGATAAACCCACCACTTGGACATCGTTTGACGTAGTAAATTACATACGTCACATAGTAAGCCCCAAAGGTTTTAAAACCAAAGTAGGGCATGCAGGCACGTTAGACCCATTGGCTTCGGGCTTGCTTATAGTGTGTACAGGCAAAAACACTAAAACCATAGATGGCTTTGCAGCACAAGAAAAAACGTACACAGGCATTATTTTATTGGGGCAATCTACTCCATCATTTGATTTGGAAACCGACGTTGATCAAACCTTTGAAACTGCTCATATTAATGATGCTGACATACGTACTACTGCCTTACAATTTATGGGAACAACATTGCAGCAAGCACCCATATTTTCGGCACGCAGGCAAGAAGGCGAACGCCTGTACCACAAAGCCCGCAGAGGCGAAGAAGTAGAGATAAAATCATCGGAAATAAATATTACCCAATTTGATATACCTACCATAACACGTGCAGATAACTTAATACAAGTAGCATTTGAAATAACCTGTAGCAAAGGCACTTACATACGCAGTATAGCCAACGATTTTGGAAAAAAATTAAACTCTGGTAGCTATTTGCACGAACTTAGACGAACCAAAATAGGGAATTATAACGTAAATGATGCCTTAACTTTATCTCATTTTAAGGCAGAATATTCAACAAAACCAAGCGTTAGCAAGAATATTTAAGAATATATAAAAAACACTTGCAAATAACTATTTAAACTGTATATTTGCTCACGCTAAAATATAGCAATGGTCCTATAGCTCATTCGGTTAGAGCAACTGACTCATAATCAGTAGGTGCCTGGTTCGATTCCAGGTGGGACCACTCCAGGGGAAGAAATTGAGAAATCAGTTTTCTTCCCTTTTTTGTTTTGTTGCATGACTTTGTTAATAGTGAAAGCAACACTACCGTAAGCATATATGGTATTAGAAACACACACCAAGACCCTAATACCAGTTGGTTTAAGTAACATAATAAAAGCCACGCATTGCGTGGCTTTTGTATTTGCTATTTAACCACAAGCGGGACGCTATGCGGTAGCGGCTTGTGCGCTTATATAAGTCACTAGCTTCATTTATTAAGTTTATTGGTTTGGTTTAATAACAAATGTAGTGTTTTAACAAATAACTTTTGTACAACTAACTTACTCCACAAGCGAAAAAAGTGCGTGGCTTTATTAGTTTATAACCAATACTAAAGCGTGGTTACAAACTACGCTTAGCAAACCGTATAGCCCACCGACCCTTAGTTACCAAACACTACGCCTAGGTGGGGTAATATCACTTTATCTTTGTTATTTTAATGTCACTAATAGTATAATAAGGAAAAATTGAGTATAAATCGTCTCTTAAAAAGTAAGATTTTAATTCAAAATATTTTTTGAGATTAACTTCGTTCAAATAAACCCCCTCTACGCTACTACCTAAAAGTTTTTTATGCTTATAACCAAATGACTCTAAAATAATTTTTTGGGATAAAGGTTTTATGCAGCCTATTAAAATGTAATTTTCATCTTGATTTGGAGTAACGTCAAATAATTTTGTGCGATTTTCAAAATTATTTTTTGATTGAAAGAAAGCAATTTTTCTTATATCTACATCTTGTTGTTTTTCTATATCAATGCTATCTAATTTATTAAGTGATACACTATCAATGAATGCAAGCCCGTATGTTTTTAAATTTAAAATATTATGGGAAGATATGAAGGAGGTAATATCAATGCGATAAGTTTTACCTTTATGCATAGGTTCTGCAAGCTTTAATATTAAATAATTTAACTTTCCCTTTTCGTCAAGTGGTTTATGACATATAGAATGTGTGACATTATGAATATTTTTATTGTATTCAGCAATTTGTTTTTGTACTAGCTTTAGTTTATTAGTGTCACGCGAACTTATATAATAAAAATCATTAATGTTTTTTAATTGGGGAGATATAGACATTCTCAATCCATTATCATAAAATTCATGTTTAATATCAGTACTTGACGAATTGATTGTTTTATAATATAAATGACTGGCGTATGTTGTGTCATTTGTATAAAAATTATTATACAAATATTTTACAGAATTTATATTTTTTACACCAGTCGTATCTTTAAAATTATAAAGTACTTGAGCTTTAGTATCACTAAAACAGGTTGCTAGAAAGATTGAAATAATAATATTTGCTTTCATCATTTAAATTGTAAACGTAATTTTATTTTGTAATTAAAGCCTCCACGATTAATCCCATCACCATAAGGTACACCCCGATCCCGCCAGCGTGTATTTCCAACGTTGCGCTTCCGCAAGCCTCGTGGCTTGTGCGCTTATAAAAGGTACTAGCTTCATTTATTATGTTCATTGGTTTGGTTTAATAACAAATATAGTGTTTTAACAAACAACTTTTGTGCAAGTAACTAACACCACAAGCGGGACGCTATGCGGTAGCCTGCGCGATTACCTAACGCTTGGACGAGCGGGGGAAGTTATAAACTTATGCTATATAAAAGTTCCAACCGAGGCTTTTCTGCCGAGCTCACGAAACAATAATTTAAAATTAACATTGAGTAACAAGTGACGCTATTACTCCGTTTACTCTACGCAATAGCTTAACACTTGAAACAGCACCACCAATTAATTAAACGTTGGAACACTTACACGAGCATGGGCTATTTGTAACTAGGATGAAAAAAACTATAACTACCAGTTTTTATTCGTTCTACCACATCAAGAGGATTGACAACAATTCCTATTTCTGCTTTTCGGTTTTCCCCCTCTAACTTACCTACATCTTTAAAAGAGTGATTAACTCTCCATACATACCATTTTTCTGATATTCTAATTGGCTCTTCTCCAATCCATACTCCATAATCACTTGTTCCTCTAAAAAATATCTGTGTTGTATTACCAATTTCTGTTGTATTTCCAACTTTTTCCCAAAGGTTCATTTTTAAACCCAATTTTGTAACGCAGTGAGTGTAAAATTCAATTTCTTCGTTTACTATTTCAGATAAATCAGGATTGGAGTTGATTTGGTATACTTTTTTAAAAGCCCTTATGACATCACTGTTCAATTGGGTAAGATCACTAACAACATATTGAAAATATTTTTTATGATTATCATCTATCTTAACCAAAAAGACATCGCCTATTTTTGTATTTTTTCGTGCCATTATCTACTTATACTATATATCCACCAATTTTTAGGCGATATTGAATTTACTTTATTTAATAATTGTCCTCCATTATTTTGCATACCATACTGGTTAATTAAATTTTGCCCCCGCTCCCGCCAGCGTGTATTTCCAACTTTGCGCTTCCGCAAGCCTCGTGGCTTGTGCGCTTATAAAAGGTACTAGCTTCATTTATTATGTTCATTGGTTTGGTTTATTAACAAATATAGTGTTTTAACAAACAACTTTTGTGCAAGTAACTAACACCACAAGCGGGACGCTATGCGGTAGCCTGCGCGATTACCTAACGCTTGGACGAGCGGGGTAAAAAGCACTAAAGTGAACATGACCATTTTTATTTCACCTTAGATATTTTTGTAATTCGTTTCAAGGGTTTGATTTCCTCTCCTATAAACTCAATATTGTTAATGTTGGTTTCTGTTATTTTATATCCTTTTTTAAACTTTTCTTTTGTAATGTTTTGATAATCTATTATTTCACTATTAAAGTTTGTTAAATCGTTCGAGTAATCGTAGCAAATTAATTGTTCGAAATTATTTTTAAAAATTACTTTTCTTAGTAATTTACCTTTATCAAATATTAATAATGTACTGTCTTTATTGTTATAAGATAAGGAGTCTCGTCTAATGCCTAAGTTTGTTGTCAATATTTTGTAGTTAAACATCTCGCCCTCTTTGCTTAGGTTAAAGATTATTTCCCCATCATAAAGTAATTTTTCTTTAGCGTACTCTTTAATATTAATGTTTGAACAAGTTGAATTTAACATTACAACATATTTACTTTTTTTATTAATAACTGTTATAAAAGAATCTGTAACAGTAATAATTTTTGTATTTTTTGTTTTTGATTTGTCATAATATTTGACTTCATTCACGTGTATTACAGCATTCTTATTTTCTTCAAATGCAAAGTAGAGGCTTTGGTTTGAAAGAAATACTTCTGAAAACAGCAAGAAAAATATTTTAAAATTTATCTCCATATTGAATATATGCTAGTTACTTTATTAGGTTGATATGTAGGATAACTTAAATTATAATTAGCAGGGTCTAATGTTCGTATGTTATAATAGCCCCCTTTTCCAATATTTGGATAGTGTGTTACACTTTTTACAATTTGTGCGTGTGGAAGAGAATTATCATTTCCAACAATCATAGTAACTCTATTACTTTGTAGCATTTCTTTTAATTCTTTAATTCTTTCTGCATCAGATATATCACTTTCAAGATTTAATAAAAATGAAATTCGATTTCTCTCTTCAATATTAAAAGAGGTTACTCTATTGTAGATATGCATCATAAGACTCTCTAAAGGAATTGAGTTTAAAATGTATCCATAATTTATATAAAAACTATTATTAAATTGTGATTTTTGAAGATTAATAATTTTAGTGATTTTATCACCACTCAATACCCAATACGCACCTTTTTTTTGAATCCTATTGGTGTAAGTAACTCATTTAAAACATTTGTTAGGTTCATTTATTTTGCCAGTTTTGATAATGCCATAAGTGAATAACAACTTGGGCTTGAATAACTATATTTTTCCAGTTAGAATCCTTGATAATTTCACTATCGCTTCCTATTTCATCATAATTATTTAATAAATGAATTAATAGATTTATCTCTAACTGAAATTCAATTGAAATTTTCTCAGCTAACTTAGCCTTTGTTACAAAACTAACAATGTCATTATCATCAAATAATCTGCACATTACTTCTGTGTAAGATGATGATGAATTATTATCATTATTAATATTTAGCCAAAGCTTTTTTTGAAGTTTAAAACTAGAAATTTCTAATATATCATTGTATATATTTTCAATAATTTTATCCATGCTATTTAAATTTAGGCATTAAATTAAGATTAAATTTATCTATAGGTATATGAGTGGCTGGGTCTGATACACTTTTTAAAGCGAGTCCATTGACATCGTATGCCACTCCATTCATTTTAAAAACTACATACGGATTTTGTTGACAAATATTTGGGCTATTAGGGTTTCCTGGCATAAACCTTATCCCCCCGCTCACGCCAGCGCAATGTCATTAAGTTAAGGCTCGTTGCTTGTTATTATTAGATTACACGCCTATTTGCGAACTGTTTTGGTTTGGTTCTTTGTCTATATTTATTAATATCTCTTTCATATTTTCTGTTAGGTCTTATGGGTATAACATTTTTCACAAAGTACAATTCTACCTTGTCAAGTAACTTTTGTGTACTATTTTTTTCTAAAAATAGTGTAAGTAATTCAGTTCTAATAACGCTCAATGTTAATGAACTATTTATCTTATAATCGTACTTTCTTGTTGTATATTTTGCATCGCATTTCTTTTGTGCATCTTGCATAAATAGCGTGTGTATATTGCTTATGTAAAGTGCGCAATTAAATTCTTGTTGTATAAATTGTTCGCTTGTGCCTGAAAATTGTTCTACACCAATTATGTTTTTAAATCTATCGTAAAAGGTTTCGATGCTCCATCGTTTAAAATATAATTCCTTAAAAGAGTTGTGAGGATAATTTTCTACATCAAGCAATGATGTCATTAAAATTTCATATTCATTTACCGCAATTTCAATTTTTAATAATCGAACCTTAATTTCCGTTTTGTAATTATATTCTAAACCTAAAAAGGATTTATTTTGTTTTGATTTAATTGTTACCACGGCATCTTTTGAACACGAACTTGTAAATTCTTTTACTACGTTGGAAAAATCTTCTTTGCATCTAAATAAATAATTAATACCCTTCAAACCCATTAAATAGGCACTTTCAAAGCTAGGATAACCTCTATCCATAATTATTAAATCATTTTTTTGCGCATACGTAAAATGACTTTTGCTTAGTGTAATTTCGCCTACTTCGTATTTGCTCAGCAGTCCATCAAGGACAATATTATTTAAAACGTCATACAAAATAGACACACGTCCTAATACCACATCGTTGGTTTTGTGTTGATTGTTAAATAGCTGATAGGTTTGTTTTAGCTCTTTGGAAACAGGTAAGTTTATCGTTGAACCATCAATAGCTAATACTCTATGGCCTTTATATAGTTGTACATTTTCATCATTATCTTTATAATAATCAACCGCAATATGATTGTTGAGTTTATAAAAAAAATCAGGATTTATCTTTTTGCGTTGTTGTACAAAAGCACTTGCACTTATACTTTCCAACGTAGAATTACTTGATTTTAAAAAAGTAAATAATTCCATTGAAATACTTTTGCGAAGCCCCTTTAGTAGAATTAAAACAACAGATTCAAAGGGAAGCTTTTTGTTGCGCGTAAAATGTGTTGAACTCATTCTAAACATAACTTTTGTTGAAGGTAAATTAATAAAAGTGGTACTTAATTCTAAAAAATAATTGATTGTTTTGCTCGCCATGGTTTTTTACCAAAGCAAATTATATTAAT
>JACMRI010000015.1 GCA_014376525.1 Bacteroidia bacterium
ACCTCGCATTGCTTATTTTACACATATTTCGCACCAATTAGGAACACATAATGATGTAAATAATGAGTTGCCAAGCAATGTGTTTTTAGCATACGATGGCTTAATTATTAATGTTTGATGTTAATTTAAGAGTTTTAAAATCGTTAGATAATTATAATTGCATTTAAAACATATTATAAATACAAACGTTAAGTATTACATTAATTAATAATTGTATAAAGGATACAAATTATAAAGATTTTAAAAGTTGCAAAATTTATTCTGTTGTTTTATATAATTCATGGTTATAGTGTTTTTAATGTTTTAAACCTCATTTTTTTATCAAAAACATCCTATACAAATTGTATAGTTTTAAATATAAAATCTTAAAATTAAAAATAATGACAAACACTATAAAATTAACCGAATACAGCAAAATAGGTGGTTGCAGTTGTAAAATTGCCCCTGAAGTATTGCATGAAATACTTAAAACAGACGTTAACTTTATAGATGTAAATTTATTAATAGGTAATGCAACCAATGACGATGCTGCTGTGTACAACACAAACGGAGAAGATTGCGTAATAAGTACCACCGATTTTTTTACCCCTGTAGTAAACGATGCATTTGATTATGGAAGAATAGCAGCAACAAACGCAATAAGCGATGTGTATGCTATGGGTGGTAAGCCAATTATGGCACTAGCTATACTTGTATGGCCAGTTGATAAATTACCAATAGAATTAGCGCAAGATGTACTAAACGGTGCACGTAACGTGTGCAGTAAAGCAGGTATTGTATTAGCTGGTGGTCATTCTATAAACGGGCAAGAACCCATGTTTGGACTTGCTGTTACAGGCACAATTAAGAAACAACACCTCAAAAAAAACTGTACTCCACAACAAGGTAATTTGTTATACATAACCAAACCAATAGGTTCAGGAGTATTAACAGCAGCCTTAAAACGTAATATATTGCCTACAGAGCATTATTTAGGTTTAATTAATACAATGACTACATTAAATACTATAGGAGCTATACTGGGCGAAATTCCTTATGTACACGCCCTTACCGACATTACAGGTTTTGGCTTAATAGGTCATTTAATAGAAATGGTACAACAAACAAATGTAACAGCACTAATTAATAAAAACTGTATCCCATTGCTTGAGGGTGTTGATGAACTTACTAAAGCGTTTGTGTTTCCTGATAATACTACACGTAATTACAATGCACACAAGCACTTGGTTACAGGCATGCAAGGTTTAGATTTTCTTACATTGTGCGATCCACAAACTAGTGGAGGCTTGCTTATAGCTGTTAACGCAAATAATAAAGCTGAGTTTGAAAAATTACTTGAACAAAATACCCAACCATTTTATAATATT
Source organism: Bacteroidia bacterium (assembly GCA_014376525.1). Classification (GTDB taxonomy): domain Bacteria; phylum Bacteroidota; class Bacteroidia; order UBA4408; family UBA4408; genus JACMRI01. Next base: position 1,368 of record JACMRI010000015.1, read on the forward strand.
GGTAGCATTGTTGAACAAACAACAGAGTTTAAAATACAAATAGGTTAAAGTTAATTTAATAGAAGTTAAAAACAAATAAAATAAACGCAAAAAAGATGCTGTGTAAACACAGCATCTTTTTTTTTAATTATTTATACTTATTAATTATGCTTTAATATTAGCTCTTTTTAAATCTACTAGTTTATATATAATTAGTAAAAAACCACCTATTATTAAAAACTGTATTCCGTTGTTAATGGGTATACATGGGGGTGGCCAACATGGTGGACCGCCTTTAGGTGGTGGTGGTGGTGGGCCATAGCATAAATTGGTAAATGCTACAAGTATGAGTGCGGATAATATTTTTAATTTAGTTTTCATTTTAATAAATAGTTTAACAAATATACGAATTACAATTGGTAATAGTTTTTTTTTGTCAAATTATTCCTTCTCTTCATCGGGGGTCTTCTCCATTTTCTTAACAAAGTCTTTCTTTTTCTTCTCTGTAGAGAGTATAAACGTGTAACCTTTTTGTCCTTTTTCGCCATCACTTTTTCGCTTGTCGGACTTTAAGGTTTTTATGGTTGTATTAAATGCTTCATCGCTCGATATGGATTGCATCAAACTATTAGCATAGTTAAAATAGTACCATAGGTTATCATCAAACTTCAAATACATATTTAATTGTTCGCCACTTCGTTTTTTAATTACTTCTATGTAACCATCTATTTTTTTGTTTACTTGATTTTTGTAAATGCTTCCAATACCTAGTTTACCGATGCTTACAAACGAACGAGTCTCTTGATTCCATTTTAGTTTTAACTCATTAAACATAATAGTATGTTCCAACTCTGACGGAAATTTCTTAAACGAACCATACAAACTTAACTGAGATATTAATTTTTCGGCCTCCTCTTTTGGTAGCATTTCTCGCAAGCCACGCTCGTAGGTTTTGCGTGATGTACTTACTGGTTCGGCATCTGTTTTGGCATCTAAATAATCGTAAATACGTTTTATAGCACTTTCGTCAAAAAAGAAATCCAACGCCATAAGTATATCCATCTCTACTGATTTATTTACCAAATTATATGTGGCGTTACCTACTGTATTTACTTTTACTTGCCCCATATCTCTTACTACTTCAAACTTACCCTCGCCATTTATTACACAGTTTTTGGTGCTTAAACTCAAGTAATTTCCTGGGAAATTTTGCTCAGCTAATTTTTCTTTGCTTGATATTCGGTACTCACCACTTGGTTTGTCATACGCCAAAAATCCTTCGGCACTTATTACTTCTTGGTCGCTGTAGTTTTCTTTCACACTTGCAAAGGCGGCGTATATGTAAGTACTGTCGCTGTTGCTCAATGCTAAGCCACTTGCCATTTTATTATTATCTCTATCGACTGATGTTTTAGTAATAGGTATTAATATTTCTTTTGGATTAATAGCACTTTCAAAGCCCATCCAGCTGCGTTTTACGGCATCGCAAGTATGTACTAAGCGCGTTCCACCTTTAAAGTATAAAAACTCGTTAGCGGCCTGTAATTTAACTTTACCAATGTATTCAAACTGTGGACTTAGTTTAAACTTCATATCATCGGTAATATCGCCCTCGGCAAAAGTTTGGTAGGTGGTATCTACATCTATTTTGTTTAGTTTTATGGGGAACTTTTGTTTTAGCTCATCAGTATAATCTACAGTACCACTACCTGTATAGCTTTTACGACTAAATAATTTGGCCGTAGCATTATATATTTCGTGGTATTTGGTAACGCTATTGGCGGCTATTTTACAGTTGCGTAACTCGTCCATATTTGCATCTTTACGAATAATAACATTGCCACTATCAGGGTACACACGAGCATCGGCTACGTTTATTAGCTTTACACGTTGGCAAGTTATTACCTTTGATTTTAAATCATAACGTGCGTTCATTGCTTTAAACCGTAGCGAATCTTGATTTTCGTGAGTGGAAATAAATTCAGGACCATCAATGTCAATGTCGGCACTTGGAGCTACATCTCCTTTGTGCATTTTTTCGCTGGCACTTAGTTCAATAGATTTTTTATCCATAAACCACGTAAACTTATCCATAAAGCACATGTATTTATTTTGAGGAAAAAATATCTTAGAAGCCCCTCCGTTACTTGTAAATTCGCCCAAGCGTTTTTCAAAATCAATGTGTGCTTTTACATTTTTGGTATTAAATGCTAAGCCTTGCGATGCCTCCGAATCTTTTAATTCAAAGTCGGCAGTATCTGCATCAAATGATTTTGCTTTAAAAGTCATTAAGGTACTAATCATTGCAGCGTCATTAAAATCAACACGCCCATTGGCACTCATACCGCTAGGTTCTAGCAATGATGTACCAGTTAGTTTGCTTGATAAATCATAAAACTTAATTGAATTTTCAGTGCTTTTATTGTACATTTTGTCTTTAGATGGAAGCCAATGTATATTTGTTTTTTCGCTCTCCACGTGCGGATATTCTACCTTTCCGCCTTTTTGTTCTTCTACCACGTGTTTGTCGGCAACGCAATTCATACTATCAGGATAAAATTTAAAATCGGTACTTGAGGTAGTTGAGGTAATGTATTTTAAATCACCCTCGCCTCGCAAGCCTGCATTACTCAATTTAACTTTAGCTGTAATAAACGTGCCTTTACCGCTATACATAGGGAAACCCTCAGCTGGTGTTTCGTGTATAAATCCTAACGAATAATCTTTTTGCAAACGCAATTTTTCCTTAAACGTAGGGAATATTCCTGCTGATACAAAAGTACCCTCAAAGTTTACGCCCGAGTTGGTAAAGTTGTCCAAACTATCAATAGTAAATGGGTCTAGCTGAAAATAAAACTTGTCTCGCTTATAGGTACCGCCCATTATACTTGCTTTATCATAATACACAAACGAGGGTTTGTTGCAATTAAAGATTGGGTATTGCGGATAACTTTTTGCTCCCGATTTATTTAACGGATTATCTATTAATAACTCGCCATTAATGTTTTCCACCACCGATTTACAACGCACTTGGTCGTATTCGCCATTGGCGTTGGGTTCGTGCGATAGTACTTTAAAACGCAACGAATCCGTGTTCACTAAATTAATTTTGAAGTTGGCATAATCAAACGAAAAGTCTTTACCAAAAAATTCAAAACGACCAGCATAAACTCGGCCTGCAAACTTAAAAAAACGATTTTTTTGCATTACCAATTCTTGTCCTTTAGGATAGAGAAACACATTTTGCGAATCGCTTAATTGTATGCGTTCTACACCACGCATTTTCAAATCCCAATTAAGCAAATTAAGAGTGGCATTAGACGCTCCTTTTATATCGGAATTAAATTCTATAACATCATAATCTACTCGCTTATTGGCTGCATTTAAGAAAAAATAAAAACGGTCTTTTAATGTAATCTGATTACTTTCTGTATCAAAATCAATAATACCTAAGTTGCTAGATGTCATTAAAAATGGCTTAATAGCATCGGGCGATAGTTGCATAAAATTGGCTAATTTATTTGCATCAAACGTTTTGGTTTTTCCATTCTTATCGCTAAACATTTTTATACGTTGCAATGGGTGTATATCATCCATACCAGCCATTTTTTCGTATCGTAGTTGTTTAAATAATGTTTGCGATTCAAATTGCGCACTACCCGATGAACCGCCAAGCAATGTTTTCATTTCTATAAGTGGCTCGTCAATAGTCCAGTACAGCGCTTCAGGGTACAAATCTATTTTATGAAACGAATCGTAAAATGGCGACAGTGCCTTACCTTCTTCGTCTCTAATAAGTGTAACCTTACGTTCTTTTAAATCTAGCTTAAATACCAAACCTGGGTGCGATATAGAGTCGGCACCGTTGTACATAATAATGGAAGCGCGCTGGCTTACAATTTTTTCGGGCCTAATAATAAATCCATTTGCCTGCGCTATAAAAAAAACTTTACCTTTTACTTTTATTTTTATTTGTGCTTTTTCTTCTTTAGTACCTGAACCTATAAACTTAGCACCATGCATACTAAATCCACCTTCGTAATCAATGTCTTGACTTAGGTTAGGTAACTTAAAACGTTTGGTGTAAGAGTCAAATTTTGGATAGTTACACGCATCGCCACGTTCGGCAGAGTAACATTTTTCTTCCAACGTTCCCAACAATGGACTGCTAAAATACTTGGTGTTGTAGTAGGTTACAGAATCAAATTTGTAGGACGAACCTTTAAAATCTAATTTGTATTTTGTGTTAGGATTAATGTCGGCCCAGGTTTGACTTTCGCTAAAGTTGGCACGAGTCCATTTTACACGCCCCGATGTACCTATCCATTTATCAGTTATTGGATAAAACAAACCTGAGGTATTATATATGGTTGAAGTATCGTTTTTAGCATATACGCTTAAATCTGTTTTAGCAAAACGTATGCGAGGCAGGCTATCAAATTCAAACACAAAACCGTTGTTGTTGGCTTGCCAAACTGTAGATTGCGATGAATAAATAATATTGCTTTCTAGCAAAGTACGAGTAGTTTTTACATAATCTACAAAGCGAGAAAACAATTTTCCATTCAATAAAAAATCGGTACTAAATTGCCAAGTTTCGAAGCTTTTTTTTGGATGGTTGGTTGACGTAAACAACATTAAAGATTTGTAATAGTTTTCAAAATCGGGCAAAGGTTTTAACCTACGTTTAAGCATAAGGTTGCTTACCCGCACTGCGTCCGATTTTTCGTCTTTACTCAACACATTACTATTCCAATACAGTTCGTACTCTTCGTAAAACTTTTTGCCATAATCTTTATCTGCATTGGTAAAAAACTCTTTTACCTCTTCCAAATATTTTACATCGTTATTTGTAGTAAATGTTTTGGCACCTTGTTGTGCTAATGCGCTTGTATGTATTGCAAACATTAGTATTGCAAATACAATAACTTTTATTAAATGTTTCATGATAATGTGTTTAAGTTGCGTTTGCTAAAGGTAAGTTGCGCCCATTCGTCTTTATAATTATAGGCTTCAAAAGTATAACCACAAGCCGTATAAAATTGTTTAATTTCATCTACATCAGTAGTAAAAAAACCACTTAAATAAATAATACCATTGCTTGCTAAGTGTTGATAATAATGGGTTGCATCGGCTTTTAATATATTTTTATTAATGTTGGCTAATATAATGTTGTAAGTAGTGTCTTTCATTTTGGAAGCATCTCCTTGCCATACATCAATAGTAGTTATATTGTTTAGTGCACAGTTTTCTATACTATTGGTTACACTCCATTCGTCTATATCAATACCATGTACTATAGATGCGCCCAACTTGTGTGCCAATATTGCCAATACTCCTGTACCGCAACCCATATCTAGTACTGATGCGTTGGTAGGTGCATTATTTAACAAGGCATTACACATAAGCCAAGTAGTGTTGTGGTGTCCTGTACCAAAACTCATTTGTGGCATTATAGTTACGGTATATTTATATTGCTTAGCAATAGTATGAAATGGCGCACGTATAATGCACTCGTTAGATACTATTACGGGCTCAAACTCCGATTCCCATTGGGCATTCCAGTTTTGTTGTGGTATTAGTTTGTGAGTAAATGTTAGTTTGTATGCCGCATCAAAGTCATTAACTACTTGTTGCACTAAAGCTTCGTTATGCTCGGGTTCTTGTATGTAGGCTTGTACACCTTTTTTTGTTTCTACAAAACTTTCAAACGGTAACTCTGCCAATTGTGCTATAAGTATCTCCGAACCTTGCTCGGCGGGCAATAATGTAAATGTATATTCGTAATAGTTCATTAGAGCGTTGTATTTATAATTACATAAAGAACATAAATAAACACGAGGTTTTGACGTAAATTGGTTTTATGTTTTAAACAAATAAAATGTTAATAGAAAGCAGTTAAATACTTAATAAAATAGATGTGTTTTATATAGATGCACTGAAAATATTAAGGTTTACAATCAAGCATTTCTAGTTAGGCATAGGTGCTAGCTGATCAATAACCTAATTTTAACATTTATGAGCAGTAAAAACAAGGTTATAGTTAATGTTCATTTTAATACATCATCAAAAATGCGATAATACCTTAGTGCGGTAAGTCATTTTTTATTTAACAATGTATTTTTTTATCAGTAAGTTTGTTTAGCTATTATTTTCAATAAAACAAATCGTGAAAAAAACATTTACATCAACTATTATAAAAAACAAACGTGCTTATTTTGATTATGAAATAATAGCCCCATTTGTAGCGGGAATGGTGCTTGCGGGAACCGAAATGAAAAGTTTGCGTGAAGGTAAAGCCAACTTAACTGATGGTTTTTGTACTATTATTAATGGAGAACTATTTGCACGCAATATTCACATTAATGAATATTTTGAAGGTACGTACAACAATCATAAAGCTAAACACGACCGTAAATTACTATTAAATAAAAGAGAGTTAGAAAAAATATCCACACTACTCAAAAACAAAAGTCATACGGTAATTCCACTTAAAATATTTTTTACTGATAAAGGTTGGGCTAAGTTAGAAATTGCCGTTGCTAAAGGAAAAAAAGAATATGATAAACGAGATAGCCTTAAAACCAAAGATGCTAAGCGAGAAATTGATAGCGCCATGAAACAATAACAAAACAACATTAATAAACTTAACCAAAAAAATTATACTGACAATCCTTAACACACCTTATTTTAATTTAAGTTCATGACAAATTAAAATGTAAATTAACTTCTTCTAATAAACAAAACTAACCATGGCAAACGATAACTTAAACAACGACGACGATTTTGATTTTGACGGAGAAGATGGAAACGAAGAGGAGTTAGATGGCTTGGTTGAGAAATTTGAAAAAACATTGGAAGATGACACCTCTGTGTTTTTTGATAGCGATGAATTTGAAAGCCTTGTTGATTATTACTTTTCTATAAATTCATTTGATTATGCTCGCAAAGCCTGCGATGCTGCCTTGGCACAATATCCTTTTTTAAATGAATTTAAGTTACGTAAAGTGCAAATATTTGCTTCAAACTTACAATATAAAGAAGCACTTGCATTACTTACTGAAATAGAACTTGCAGAACAGAATAACGCAGAATTTTATATGACTCGTGGAAGCATTTATAGTCAAATGAACGACTATAACAAAGCCATTGATAATTACAACAAAGCCTTAATAAACGCTAATGAAGACGAGATGGATTTCATCTACATCAACATTGGTTTTGAATACGAAAATTTAAATAATTTTGAAAAAGCAATTGTGTTTTTTCGTAAGGCAATAGAAGTAAATGAAGAAAACGAGGCTGCACTTTTTGAACTTGCTTACTGCTATGAGTTGGCTAATAAATCTCAAGAATGTGTAGAATATTTTATAGCCTATACTGATAAAAACCCTCTTAACGCATCGGCGTGGTATAGCCTTGGTGTGGGCTACAGCCGTTTAGAGTTATTTGAAAAAGCACTTGAGGCATTTGATTATGCAATAGCTATTGATGAAGATTTTGCATCAGCCTATTTTAACAAAGCCAACACTTACGCAAACTTAGAACGCTACGCCGAAGCCATTGCGCAATATGAACAAGCGTTAGAATACGAAATAGCCGACAGCCTTATTTACTATTACATAGGCGAGTGCTACGAAAAAATGGGAGCACCCGAAAAGGCAATGAAATATTATCAAAAAACCATAAGTTTAGATCATAATGCAAGCGATGCCTATGTAGGTATGGGTGTGGTATTAGATACTTTAGATCGTACTAATGAAGCGATAGCTTATGTAAAAAAAGGGGTTGAAATAGAAGGTAATAATTCAGACTATTGGTACATATATGCCGATTTGTTAAGCAAAGCAGGCTTGTACGATGAGGCTGATGACGCTTACCACAAAGTAATAGATTACGAACCTATGAACGAGGATATATGGGTTGATTTAGCTAACTTTTATTTTGAAACTGAAGATTTTGTTAATGCCGAAAACACTATTCGTCAGGGTATAAAGTTGCATCCAGCACGTGCCGATTATTATTATTTTTATTGTGCTTTATTACAAAATACACAACGACCGCAAGAGTCATTATTACAACTAGATATGGGTCTGCAACTGAACTATAGCGAGCATACTGAACTATTTGAATTTGACGAAAAACTAAAAAACAATACCGAAATAATAAACAGAATAACTAATGCAAAACCTGAAGAAAAATAGGGTTTAATGCAAATGCAATTATTAAATAGCTATAAATTACCTTCTTTAATAAAATGCTAATTGTATAGGATATACTAATAATGCCCTAAAAATGAGCTTAATCAACATCCTTATAATATTAATTATATGGGCTCCTACCCTAGTGAGCGTTCAAAATTCGGATATATTTCTAAAATATAAATGAACTTATTGATAGTTATAAATACCATTTATCTTATATTTTTTTAAAAATCTAAACCAAACGAAGCATAAAATACATTGTTTTGCAATAATGCACCATTTTTAATGCCACGTGCCCAATCTAAACGAACAAAATAGCCCGCTAATTTAAAACGCAATCCCCCGCCAAACCCCATTATTATTGGGCTTTCGTAGTTTTTGAGTACGTATGTTATGTTACTTTTTTTTATGGTTTTAGTAAATAATATATTTTGGTCGCTATTGGGGTTACTGCCCGACCATGCCATGCCAATATCATAAAACCCTATTAATTGCAAGTTATTCCAAAACTCTGATGATAATGGTTTTTTACTAAAATAACGTACAAACGGAAAACGCACCTCTTCATTAATTACCCCAAAATTATTACCATTGCGCACATTTTGTATAAAGCCTCGCATATTGGTTGCTATAGTTTGAAACACATAGTTTTGTGTATTATCTACACGTGTATCAGTATTAAATTTAGTTTTAGGGTACAACCAATTGTCCACACCACCTAAGTAATAAATTAATTTTTGATTACTCAACAATGAGCTAGAAGCCGCTACACGACTTGCCCACAAGAGTTCTCTATGTATTTTTACATACTTACGATAATCTAAACCTACTATAAATACATTATTTTTTATTTTGTTTACTTGTTGGTAGTATTCGGCAAATGCTTTAAAACGTGTGCCAGTAGGCAGGTTTATTCCCAAGGTTTGCGAATCGTCTATTACATATTCGGTTTTGGCTATAGCCCAAGTAGTAAATATACTTTTGCGTTTCAATGCTAGTGCATCCGTAGCGTAAGTACTTAGTTGATCGTTGCGAAGCGTAAAGGTAGTTTTAAAGCTCGTAATTTCATTAAACGGATATTTTAGTTGCAGCTTTAATTCGTTGGTACGTATGTGCGTACTGTATGCTCCGTTTGAGTTTTCTATACTTTGGCGATGAAACAAATACGTTCTATCCCATCGTTTTGCAAGCTGATCATAGGAACCAAAAAACTCATTACTTTTTAAGTTTGATCCTAATCTAAATCCGCCTGTAAAACGTTCATTCTGGAACAAATCACTAGTGCATAATTTTACAAAACCATTTATACCAGGGTTAAAAAACGGTTGTCCAGCTACATACGTTTGATAGTTGCTTGCAAGCATAGAATTATCTACTTGTGTAACCAAATAATCTATTGTAAAAAATTTATTATAATTAAGTTGCTTAGGATATATAAATTCGTTTACAAATTTACTACGCATTTTAATAGAATCTTTTGCACCCAATACCACATTAGGTGTAGCAGTGTTAACTGTACTTGGGCTATTATTTATAATAGTACCATTGTTAGTTGTTTCGGGTGTTTTTTGTTTTTCAAATTCAAAAACATAATCGTCAACATCAATGTAATTGGGGTCAGTATTTTTTTTGTTTGTTATAGGGATTATGGTAGAGTCTAATGGAGAATAATTGTATGTTTTTTTACGATTATTATTTATTGCTAAATAATAAGGTGTGGCTTCTACAGCTTTGATAGCTAATGATTCAGGCATTATATAATTTGACACATGTAACTCGTACACACTTTTGTTTAAAATTAATTCGGCTTGTTTACCTCCATTTACATCATGCGCTAGTATGCTTCTTTTGTAGTTGGTTATGGGGTGATAATTCATAGTATATTTATAATGCACAGCAGTGTCTATATAGTCTATAGTGCTATCAAAAGTGGCAATATTGCGTTGTGTTATACCGTTGTAATCGCTCAAAAATAACAAATGTGCTTTATCGTACAACAGTGGTGAATATTCATTGTCGGGCGTATTAGTAAGCCGTTTTAGCGTAGTGTTTTTAGTTGCATAATTATACTGAAACAAATCGGTTTGCATACTATTCATTACTTGTATTTTAACTATAGGTGCGTGTATAGTATCATCAATACGGTTACTTGCAAACACTATATCTTGACCTTTGTTTATAAATATTGGTTGCAAATCATTATATATATCTTTGGTTATTTGCTCTATAGAATTAGAGCCCACGTTATACACGTATATATCCGAAAAGCCTTGTTGCACGGCTGATAGTGCCAATTTTTTACCATCTGGAGAGTAATTAACCGAAAGTATTTTTTCAAAATTAAATAACTCTCGTTGTATTGTTTTGTGTGTTTCTACGGTGTAATTGTTTAACCAAATACCACCTAACTCTTCACTTATTATACTTAAAAATTCGCTGGTGGGGTGCCAAGCTATTACTGGATAAGTAGCATCAATATCTCTGTTTAATTTTTGCCCTGTGGAAAATATTTTATATTTTTTGCGGGTGCTTATCTCTATTATATTTACTATAGTTTTACCATTGTTGTTTGTACAGTAAGCTATGTACTTAGCATCGGGGCTTATTTTAATTTCTCGTGCAGTGTTTTGTTTTTTTGTTTTAACTAATAGGTCGGTAGTAGGTACAGCATCTCTATTTCTATCAAACAATATATTTTTATTGGCGTAATACTCTTTCCAATCGTCTAATAAGTTTTTATACGACACGCCCAATACATACATCATTCCATTATCTACATTGCGAGTATAGCGGGTCATGTACAGCAAATTGGTAATAGTGTTTGCACCATAGGTTTCGGCTATATATTGCCACAAACTATGCCCTGCAAGCGTACTTTGTGTATTGGTAAGACGTGTAATGTCGTCGTATTTACGTGCTAACATTGCATCTCGCACTTGATTGTCAAGCGTGTAGTTCCAAGGTTCTGCAGTATATGCAGCTAAGCCTTTTAAGTACCAATCGGGTACATTTATTAAGGCTTTATTTCGGGCCATTTCACGCAAACTACCACCGTACAATAACTGATTAATGATAAGTTCGGTAAGTGCTTTTTTTATTTGAATTTCAAAACTAGCAAAGTTACCATCAAAGTACAAAAAAACCTCGTTGCCCACTACATTTAGCGTTCCAGCCACATTATTATCGGCACTATTACTTAGTCCTATGTTGCTTTGTTTGTAATCGCTTTGTTTGTTATACACTACTACGTGTATTTTATCGTCAATAGTAACTTCAAATTTTTCTTGTAATGCTTCGTAGTTTCTATCTATTATTTGTGCCGCATATTGCGCAATAGGTTTACCGTTTTGATAAAAGAATAAATCATATTTTTCAAAGTTAAATTGACTCCACAAAAACTGTTTGTGTTGTATTCTATTCTTACCAAAATCTTGCTGCGAACCATAGTAAAACTGGGCATTAGCAACGTTACTACTCATTGCTAATAGCAACAATAGTACGCTACATTTTTGTATAATTGATAAAACTATATTTCGCATTATGGGGTGTTAGTTAGTACTGTATTGGGTGTGGTAATAAATTTATTTAACCGTAATTAGTAATTTTTAATTCGTAATTAATTTGTGCTGATACGTACCATTAGCAATGCTTTCTAGCCATTCGCCGTTTTGCAAATACCATTGTACGGTTTGGCGCAAGCCTTGTTCAAATTGTAAAGATGGTTCCCAACCTAAGTTACGCTGTATCATACTGGCATCAATGGCGTAGCGTTGGTCGTGCCCTGCACGGTCGGTTACGTAGGTTATAAGCTGTAGGCTTGTACCGGCTTTCCGCCCCAATTCTTCATCCATAATAGTGCAAAGTAGGTGTATTAAATCTATGTTTTTCCATTCGTTAAATCCACCAATATTGTAGGTTGAGCCTATGGCAGCATCGTGAAATATTTTATCAATAGCACGTGCATGATCTACTACATATAGCCAATCGCGCACGTTGTCGCCTTTGCCATACACAGGTATTGGTTTGTTATTTTTGATATTGCTAATAGCCACCGGAATTAGTTTTTCGGGAAACTGATTAGGACCATAATTATTACTACAGTTAGATAGCACCACAGGTATTTTGTACGTGTGATAGTAGGCACGCACTAAGTGATCGCTACTTGCTTTGCTGGCGCTGTAAGGGCTGCGGGGGTCGTACGAAGTTTCTTCAGTAAAAAAACCTTCGGTACCAAGGCTACCATATACCTCATCGGTACTTATGTGGTAAAAACGGCTAGTAGCACTTTGCTTAGGTGTAATGTAAGTACGGTAGGCGTTAAGCAAATTAACCGTACCTATAATGTTAGTATTAATAAATGATAAAGGGTCGGCTATAGACCTATCTACGTGGCTTTCGGCAGCAAGGTGTATTACTGCATCAAATTGTTCGGTTGCAAATAAGTTATTTACGGCTTCGGCATTTACTATATCACATTTTTTAAATGAATAATTAGGGGCGTTTTCTACATCAGTTAAATTATTAAGGTTGCCAGCATACGTAAGCGCATCAACGTTTACAATGGTATACTGCGGGTATTTGTTTACAAACAAACGCACCACGTGCGACCCTATAAAACCTGCACCTCCTGTAATAGCTATTTTCATATTATAAATTTTAATTTAATAGTTAAAAATAGTCAAAAAGAAGTAATAATAGCTAGTGTATTTTAATAATTGCAACTACAAAATACTACTAACTATAATTCCAAAAATAAGTACAAAACTATCGTTAAAATTAAACCTCAATCTACAATCAAAATCGTATTCCAAAAACCAAAAAAACAACTGTATATTTGGTAGCATTATGAGCAAATTACTTATTTTATGTTGTGTAAAAATCCTACTGTACTATGCATTAAGCGTACAAGAGGCGTTTGGGCAAAAAAAAACAAGCAACTTTAAAGATAAAAAATATTTTACCAAAGTACTTACTCGTGCCAAAAGCAAAGGCAAATGGGGTTTAATAGACAAGCAAGGTAATGAAGTTGTAGGCTTTAAATATGATTTTATAGCAGGTATTACCGATGGTGTAGCCATAATAGAATTGGATAAAAAATACGGTTTACTTAACCCAAAGGGCGAAGAGGTTGTACAACCCCGCTACGACGAAATAGCCAATTTTAAAGACGGTTTGGCACGTGTAATACTTAACAATAAAACAGGTTTTGTAGGTGCTAAAGCAATAGAAGTAGTGCCACCAATGTATGACAAAGCTTACGATTTTAACAAAGGAATAGCTTACGTACGCATAAGTGCCAAATGGGGTATTATAAACAAAACAGGAACAGAAATTATAAAACCAACCTACGATACCATTTATAGTTTTAGCCAAGATTTAGCACCTGTACTTGCCGAAAAAAAATGGGGTTATATAAACGCAAAAGGAAAAGAAATATTAAAACCTACTTACGACCAAGTAAAACCATTTACTAATAGTGTAGCAAGTGTGTGCATTAATGGTAAATGGGGATTTATAAATACTCAAGGTAAAGAAATAACAAAGCCTATATATGATTCGTCGTCAGTATTTATTACTGATTTAGCACGTGTATGTGTAGATAAAAAATATGGTTTTGTAAACAAAAAAGGGAAAGAGGTAAACAAGCCCCAGTACGACGAAATTAACGATTTTGCCAACGGATTAACCCTAGTTAAACTTAATGGTAAATGGGGATTTGTAAACAAAAAAGGGATAGAAATAATAGAACCCAAATACACCCGTGTAGATAATTTTACGGAGAATTTAGCACCCGTGCAAGCTAATGGTAAGTGGGGATTTATAAACAAGAAAGCAAAAGAAACAATACCAACTACTTACACTCAAGTACTTAGTTTTAAACAAGGAGTTAGCAAAATAAAAAATGATGGCAAATGGGGTTATATTAACTCTTCCAACAAAATAATAATACCTGTACAATATGATGATATTATTCCGTTTAATAAGGGAGTATATAAAGTAAAATCGGGAGGTAAATATGGACTAATTACTACCAATGGTAAGGAGTTTGTGCCACCTACTTACGACAGAATAGAAGTATATAACACCACTATTTTTACCTTATATACAGGACGTAAAGTAGTGTATGTAAACAAAAAAGGAAAAGAAATTATACCTCCAAAAGCGGATTAAATATGCCTTTTCAAACCTATACTTAAAATAGTACTTTTATAAAAAAAAATAACAGTAACTATGCTCAACGCTAACATACATTACTTACTAGCACACAATGCCTCATTAACCGATACACTTTTAACAAAGTTAAATATATCTATTGACGAACTCCATGCCATGGATAATAGCAGTGCTACAGGTAATCAACTACTTATTGTAGAAAAATACAGTAATGTAACTATTCACGCATTACTTACTATTAATTTAGCACTACGCCACACCCTAACCACAACAATAAAAATGCTAATACTTGATGTTGATGGTGTAATGACCAATGGTGGTATGTATTACAGTGAAAGTGGGGATGAATTTAAACGTTTTAATACTAAAGACGGTTACGCAATACGTGAACTTACTAAGCAAGGATATGAAGTTGGTATAATATCCAACGGAAAAAATATAAACTTAATAACCCAACGTGCAACATTATTAGGTATTAAAAATGTGTATGTAGGCACAGCCGACAAATTAGAAATACTTAACCAATGGTGCGCCACGCTTAACATAGCATTGCACGAAGTGGCACACATAGGCGACGACCTAAACGACCTTAACATAATGCGTGCCGTAAGCTTTAGTGCTTGCCCTGCCGATGCTTGCTTAACAATAAAAAACACGGCTAACGTAACGCTAACTACCAATGGTGGTTATGGTTGCATACGCGAATTTTACGATAAATACTTAACCCAAACAACACACTAATTTTTTTATAATTATGATACAACGCCTACAATCCGTTTACTTAGCAATAGCAACACTTTTAGGAGCATCTTTAGCACTAGGAACTATAGCCACTTATGTCAGCCCTTTGGGCATTACCACCACATTAGGTATAAGTAATACTGTTGTAAATACTGCCTTCCAAACCCTTGAAAGTAATATTAATGGCGGTATTTTAGTGATTTCAGCCGTGATAGTAGGGATGGGATTGTTTGCTTTGTTTTCATTTAAAAATCGTAAAACACAACAATTGGTTTGCAATATTGGTACTGTATTAAGTTTATTTGCTACTTTATATTTAGCATCTACCAATAATATGTTGATGGAAAAAAACGGTATAAATGCCTTTATTATAAGTAATTACAGGCTATTTACTCCATTACTTTGTATGATGCTATTTATACTTGCACAACGTGCCATAAAAAAAGATGACGATTTAGTAAAGTCGGCAGATAGACTGCGATAATAATTGATTTTAAATTAATGCAATTTGTTTCCAATTATAAACAGCAATACAATTTACAAAAATAAGTTGCTAATTTTTAATATCTGTTACATTAATTTCAGCATCTATCAAAAATAAATACACTTCTTTTTTATCGTTAGTATTACCCGTAATTATTACTAATTGGTTTGATGTTGGTAAATTTACTACGTCTTTATACTTACTTATAGCATCTGCTAACTCATTGGTAAGTTGGTGAGTGTAACCAATTATAATAAGGTTGTTTGCATGTAATGCTGTTTGAACATTGGTAGCTATAAGTACACTTCCTGTGCGTGCTACTAATCCTTGTGCGGCTATTACTGCCACATCTATTATAGGAGTAGTTGCGGATTGTGGCGTATATAATGAAGTGCTTGATACTACGTGTTTCCATTCGCAATCGCTTATTAAAAAATCAATAGCAGATAGTGCTTCGGCTTCGTTTTCGCAAAACACAAACTTACCACCTTGCTCGGTAAATTGCTCTGCAAAATACAATTCGGGCATATCGTTTATGGGTGTATATACGTTGGTTTCATAATCTACATTAGCATACGATGCTTGCGATTTGTGCAATAGCGCAGTACGTATGTTTTTTAGTACACGCTCGCGTGAGGTAAGTTCTTTCATGGCTTATTATAATATTTTACTTAACACATACATTGTGTACCAAGTGCTGGTGCTGGGTAGTGCGGAACTCATAAATGTACTTTGTTCGCTTAGCGTTAAACCATAGTGTTGTGCGAGTAGTTGCACTTCGGGCGTAAACAAATAACGCATGTGGTGGGCTTCGGTTATGTGGTGGGTTTCGTTGGTATTTTTATTGGTTACAGTTACCTCAAAGTTTACAATAACTTTATTTTGATTAGGCAACAACTCAGGCTTAGCGGTACGTTGCACATCGTAGTTGGTGTTGTGCATGTGCTTGGTGCGCACATTGGGTGGGTCGGTTAGTACACCTGCGCCATACCAACAATCAAACACAAATACTCCATTGGTTTTTAATGCCTTAGCTACGTTATTAAACAATTGGTGCAGTTGCTCATTAGTAGTTAAATAACTCACTACATGAAACAAGGAGATAACTGCATCAAAAGTACGAGTAGGCCTGTAGCTTTCTATTGAGATGGCTTCAAATGTAGCATTATCAAAGGCTTTGGTGCGCTCTTGCGCTATGCTTACCATAGCTGCACTTGCATCAATACCATGTACGGTATAACCTTGTTTTAAAAACTCAACGGCGTGTATGCCACTGCCACAGCCCATTTCAAGCAATGCGCCAGTAGTAGGCACATTGTGTTTGGTTAATATTGTTTGTATAGCTTCTGCTTCGGCTACATAGTTTTTATCAGCATACAATACATCGTAATAAGCGGCGTAAGCATCGTCAAATGGGCTAAGTGGAGTACTCATGGTTTACCAGCTAAATGTTACACCTATGCTTGGTAGCAGTGGTAATTGGTCTACTCGTTTGCGATTTAATCGGTCGTAGTAAAATAAATTTTGGCGGTTATACGCATTCGTTAAACTAAAATTAGTTTCTAGTTTACAATCGTTATTAAACTCAAATGTACGTTTTACTGATAAGTCTAAGCGGTGGTAATATGGCTGGCGATTAATTTCGTTTAAGCCACCATATTGTATGCCTTGTGTACCGTTAAAGCTATTAGGATCGGTATTCATTGGTTGCTGTTGTAAGCTCTCGTATTGTCCGCTTGTGGGCACAAACGGAAAGCCCGAACCTAAGTTCCAACGGGCATCAACTTGCCATTTTAATCCTTTACCAAATGTGTATGAACTTACCACGTTTACGTTGTGCCTACGGTCAAATATTGGGGCATACTCTTGGCGTCCATCCCAACGTCGCAAGTAACCTAATGAATAGGTTGTCCATAAATAAAAATGTTTGTAATCGTATTTTAAAATAACATCAGTACCAAAGGCATAGCCAGTTTCTACTACATAATCGGTACGTAAATATTCGGGGCGAGTAGTTTCTCGCACATCAAATATTTTATCACGATTGATGTTAGTAAGTTGCAAAAATTTTTTGTGGTAACCCTCTACATTTAATTCAAAATGCTTTGCAAAATCATATTCAAAACCAATAATATAATGTATTGCTTTTTGAAGTTTGCTTTTTACATCTTTTACATCGCCTGCGTTGCCACTAAATCGGTCTTCAGTAGTCAGTTTCTTTTGCAAATTTTCTGGGCCAGTAAGGAAACCATAAAACAAATTTACCACATCTCTATCGCTGTTACCTGCTATTAAATTTTGGGTATAATATCCCGAACTTCCCTTTAAACGAAACTTATTTGTTACATTATATTTAATACCTAAGCGTGGCTCTGGACTAAGTTCTCCCAATGTAGCGTAATATTGCAAACGAATACTTGGGTCTATTACCAACTTAGTATTTTTACTATTATAACGATATTTGAAGTACAGTGCTGTTTCAAACGAAGCATTATCGTTTTCAATGGTGCGACTTAGCGCATTAGTAAATTTAAAAGTAGTAACTGTATTGGTTATTTCTAAACCATAACCCAACTCACCATGCTCCAATCCGTGTATAAAATCCATACCACCATTAAACCCGCCTACACTACTGGTGCGAGGCGCTGTTAAGCCTTTTTGCTCATAATTAATGGCGTATTTACTGTAGTTAAAACGTGTTTTTATAAGCACGTTAGTTCCTTGTGGCACTAACACTGCATTAAATCCGCCACCTATGTTTTTCCAGCCTACTTGTGCTAAATCGTACTTAACAGCATCCTTAAAATCAAAACCAAATATATTTAGTTTGCTACCGCTTTCTAAGTTAGCAGATATTTTCCCGTACAAATCGGTGTATGAAAAAGGTAAACCCAATGGGTTACTTACTAACTTACCTATACCTAGTTTACTTTCGCTATTAGGGTCAAACTTATAGTTGTACAATGTTTTGGAAGTAGCGTTTAGGTATGATGTTTTACCACTTGCCACATACGTTATGCTCGTACCTTTACCGTTGCTGTCAGGCTTTAATAACGGACCTTCTAGCACTAACTTAGCACCAAAGGTACTTAAAGATGTTTTGCCATTGTGCTTATTTTTATTACCATCTCGTGTAGTAATATCCATAACAGATGATATTCGCCCACCATATTGTGCGCCAAATCCTCCACTATATACATCGGCATTGCGTATAATATCGGTTTCAAACACACTAAAAAATCCTATGGAGTGGAAAGGGTTATATATGGTCATACCGTCTAACAATACTTTGTTTTGTACTGGCGAACCACCACGTATGTAAAGCTGTCCGCCTTGGTCGCCCGTAAATGTTACTCCTGGTAATACTTGCAAGTACTGTGCAATATCGGGCTCTCCCCCTACCGATGCCAGTTGCTTAATTTGCTTAGCCGTAATTTTTTGTACTGATGTACGTACTTCGGTAATAGCAGTTTGTTTCTCGGCAGATATTACTATTTCTTTGAGTTGTCGGTCTCGTTTTTTTAAAAACATTTTTTGGTTAATAATACCACCTGAAACAACAGTTACCGGTACTGATGCGGTATCAAAACCCATTGATGTGCTTACTAATATGTATGTACCTACCTTTACTTTTGAAAGTATAAAATATCCGTTTACGTCGGTAGTTACACCTATGGTTGTTCCCTTTAAAAACACTGGCGTAAATATAGATGGTTCGCCCGTAGCTTTTTCAAAAACAAAGCCACGCAAATCGCCTGTTTGAGCATAAATTACACTGCTTAGTAATAATAGTACTACTGTAGTTATTAGTTTCATATTATAATTTAAAATATATAGATACAATATGGTTAATATTGCTGTACGCATTAGGTAGTACGGAGTATAAAATGTTGTCGTAACTAATCCACTCGGCTTGTACAATACCCTCGCTAAGCTGTGGTACAAGGGGTTCATTGCCTTGGTAACTCATCTCAAACCAATAAGTACGTTTTATATAAAATTTGCCATGGCTTATAAATACGTGGTAACTATTGGCTATTTCGCTTTGTATGGTAAGGTTGCTTATGCCTGTTTCCTCTTCTACTTCGCGAGTGGCAGCATCTCTAATTTTTTCGTTTTTTTCTAGTTTTCCTTTGGGCATATCCCAATAACCATTACGTTTTATAAATAAGTATTTACCCTCTGCATTTTTTACTAATCCGCCAGCCGCTTCTATTATTGTAAAATGTTTGGTAAAATATTTCCACAATTGTTTAATATTATCTCCCACTATATAAACCGCCTTATAATTACTTTTGTACTGTAGTTCGTCTATTGCGCTTCGCAAATCAGCCTCAACAAAGCTAGTTAATACTAAGTGTGGTGTTATTGTATGTACATCAACTTCGTTAGAAGTAATAATTATTGGTTTGTTGTTTACGAAAACTTTATACATTTGTGGCTATGGCTACTAAAACTGATTCAAGTTGCAAAATTGCTGAATTTTTACTACAAATCAAAGCGGTAAAATTACAGCCTCAAATGCCCTTTACATGGGCAAGTGGATGGAAGAGTCCAATATATTGCGATAATCGTGTTATACTTTCGCACCCAATAATACGCACACACATTCGTAAAGAGTTTGAAAAACTTATTGAGGATAAGTTTGGCCGACCCGATGTAATAGCAGGCGTTGCCACTGGAGCAATTGCACACGGTGCATTGGTTGCCGAAATTATGGGTTTGCCATTTGTGTATGTACGCAGTGAAGCAAAAAACCATGGCATGACCAATCTTATTGAAGGGCAGTTGCACGAAGGGCAATCAATAGTGGTTATTGAAGACCTTGTAAGCACAGGCGGAAGTAGCCTAAAAGCCGTGCAAGCCCTGCGTGATGCAAAGTGTGTAGTAAAAGGTATGGTGGCAATATTTAGCTATGGATTTGATAATGCCCAACAAGCATTTAAAGATAACAACTGCATATTACATACCCTTACTGATTATGAAACACTCATAGAAGAGGCCGCTCGCCTGCAATACATAACTCCTGATATGCTAGATACATTAGCAAAATGGCGCGCCAATCCCGCAGAGTGGGGTAAGTAAGAAAGTTACACAACAAACTAAAATAAACATACAAACCACACGTGTTTTCGATACTAGATAAGTACATATTAAAAAAATTTATGACTACTTTTATTTACGCCATAGCGTTAATATTGGTAATTACTGTGGTTTTTGATATATCGGAAAAGCTAGACGATTTTATAGATAACAAAGCACCTATTAAGGAAATAGTATTTGACTATTACGTAAACTTCTTGCCTTATTTTTGCAATATGTTTAGTCCTTTGTTTGTATTTATTGCCGTAATATTTTTTACAAGTAAAATGGCAAGCAATACCGAAATTGTGGCCATACTCAACAGTCGTGTTAGCTTTTGGCGTATGCTTGCACCTTATATGGTTGGCGCCACTGCTATATGCGTGGCATCGTTGTTTTTGAGTAATTTTATAATACCGCACGCTAACAAAACGCGTTTGCAGTTTGAAGATAAATACATTTGGAACAAATTTCATTTTACAGAAACCAATGTACATCGCAAGTTAGACAAAGACGATTTTGTGTATTTTGAAAACTACGACAATACCACACAAACAGGCTATAAATTTAGTTTAGAAAAATATAAGGGCAATCGTTTGGTGTATAAGCTAAATGCCGATGTAATACGCTGGGATAGCCTAAAACAGCTATGGATAGTAGAAAATGTGAATGAGCGAAAAATAAATAATTTGGCGGAGGTATTTACACGTATTCCTACCAAAGAATTAAAAATAAACTTACTCCCCGACGAGTTTAGCAAGCGTGTAACCAGTATTGAAACTTACAATTATTTTGAATTAAACAAATACATAAAAGACGAACGTGCACGAGGCAACGAAAATGTAGTTTTTTTTGAAGAAGAAAAACATAAACGCATAGCTATGCCTTTTGCTACATTTGCGCTTACGCTCATAGGCGTATCGGTAGCTAGCCGAAAGGTACGTGGCGGTATAGGCTTGCACATAGCTTTGGGTTTAGCATTAAGTTTTTCGTACATAATGGTAATGCAAATAGCCACCAAATTTGCATTGTACAGTAATTTTAATATTGTGTTGGCGTCGTGGTTACCCAATATTATTTATTTATTGCTAAGTTTTATATTATTACGGCTTGCACCAAAATAAAATGGCAAAAGTTCCGTTATTAAAACTGTACAAATTAAATTATTGCCGAGCATTGAAAACTTTACTACTCCTATTATTATTTTCAAGTACATTATTTATTAGCGGTTGCAAAAAACAATATGCTGTTGTACCACCTGCTTACTTGGTAATAGACAGCCTTAACATAGTTACTAATTACTTGTTACAAGGGTCGGCAAGCCACAATATAAAAAATATAAATATAGCCATAAGTGGCGTAGAATATGGCTTGTACGAAATCCCATGCAAAATACCATTAACTACTGTTGGTAGTAATCAAACACTTATAATACGCCCATACATAAAAGAAAGCGGGCAGGGCGATTATAAGTTTAACTACTTATATATGAATAATTATACCGCTAATATTAATATAGCGGCCGAACAAATAATAAAACTAAAGCCTGTGTTTAGTTACACTTCATATGCTAAATTCCCTTGGATTGAAGACTTTGAAAATAGTGCTATGAGTATTGAAAAAACGATTGCAAGCAAAACCAATATGGAGTTTGAAATTAATAAAGCCAAAGTACTAGAGGGCAATAGATGTGGGAAAGTAGCTCTTGACGGCACCAATAATTACTACGAGGGAACATCAAAAAATAGTTTTTTGTTTCCTATAAACGGCAACTATACCTACCTTGAAATGGATTATAGCAATACCTGTAGATTTGCCGTAGGCTTGCAGTTTAGCGAGGGCAGTGTTATAAAAAATGAACTTGCGCTAACGCTTACTCCCACTGCTAATTCGAGCAACACTAACACCACGTGGAACAAAGTATATATAAACCTAACTGGTATAATTTTAGCGCACAAAACAGCAGTTAATTTTAAATATTTTGTGTATGCACAACGTGATACATTACACACTACGGACGAAGTGCTATTTGATAATTTGAAATTTATTACCAACTAAGCGCCATGACCGAAAAAAAACTAACTACTTATTTTATAACATTTGATGCATTAGTAGCAAGCCTTGTATGGGTACTGTTTTATAATTTTCGTAAAGTATATATAGAAACAAAAGCTTTAGGTTATACTATTGACGTGGCTTACGACACCAAGTTTATAATTTCGCTTATTGTAATTGTTTTGTTTTGGTACATTTTATTTAAACTTACAGGGCATTATTTCAAAGTATTGCATAAATCTCGCCTAAACGAAATAAATAAAGTTACCGCCACTGTTATAATGGGGTGTTTAGTTTTGTTTTTTGCACTATTACTTGACGATACTTCATACAGCTATCAATCGTATTACAAATCGTTTACCGTATTGTTGAGTTTACAATTGGGCTTAACATTACTTGTACGCCTTGTAATTACTACCAAAATAGTAGATGCAATACATAACAAAAAAATAGGATTTAACACCATAATTATAGGTAGTAACGAAAAAGCTTATAAATTACACACTGATGTAATTTGCGAAACAATATCGTCGGGCAATATATTTATAGGTTACTTGGCTTTAAAAAATTGTAATGGAGCAATTTTTAAAAATGAACTAAACTACCTAGGTACAATAGATGATATACAAAGTGTAATAAAAAAATACGCTATTGAAGAAGTAATAATAGCGGTAGAAAGCGTAGAACACGAACAACTTAATTATATTATAAATACCATAGAACCAGCCAATGTGCTTGTAAAAATACTACCCGATATGTACGATATACTTACTGGTGGCGTAAAAATGATATCCATATTTGGCGCACCACTTATTACCATCAACAAAGAAAACATGCCCTACTGGCAACAGTCCACCAAGCGTATTATTGATATTGTGATTTCTACAATTGCACTTACACTAGGTGCTCCGCTATATATAGTTACTGCACTCATAGTAAAACGAAGCTCGGCAGGTCCTATATTTTATAGTCACGAGCGTATAGGCTTGCATGGCAAAGGTTTCCAAATATTTAAGTTTAGAAGTATGTGTGTAGATGCCGAAAAAAATGGACCCGCACTATCAAGCACGCACGATGCCCGTATAACTAAGTTTGGTAAGTTTATGCGCAAAACACGACTTGACGAAATTCCACAATTTTACAACGTACTTATAGGCGAAATGAGCCTAGTAGGCCCTCGACCCGAGAGACAATTTTTTATTGATAAAATAGTACAAGAAGCACCACACTATAAACTCCTACATCGTGTAAAACCGGGCATTACCAGCTGGGGACAAGTAAAATATGGTTATGCCGAAAATGTAGCCGAAATGGTACAACGCCTAAAATTTGATGTGTTGTACGTAGAAAACCGTAGTATAGCATTAGACATAAAAATACTTATACACACCGTGCTTATAGTGCTACAAGGACGTGGAAAATAAATTATAATTACTAAAAAAATTCAAATTCAATAATTTAAGGTGTTTACTAATTCCCTAAATTTTTTGTCAGTTTGGTAAATGGAATAATTTAAGTACGATAATTACTTAAATATTTATGATAGCTATGAAATGGAAAAAGAGTATTAATCCACTACTACGCTAAGCGCATTGGGTACTATTTTACAATGTATAGTTGTTGCGTTGATAATGGCTTCGCCGTCTAAGTGTGCTATTGATGCGCTTTGCGTAAGTGCTAAAGCATTAGTCTCTATAAATTGTATATACTTGTTTTGTTTTAATTTACCCGTAAATAATCGGGTTAAGAACATAGGAAATTGCCACCAAGGCATAGGTTTTACTAAGGTTAAGCACATAGTACCATTAGTTAATTCGGCAACTGGGCATATAGTAGCATTGTTTCCATATTGGCTTGCGTTACCGATAGCTACTATAAAATAAGTGCCTTGTACAGTTTTATTATCATTAGTTTTTAACGCAATAGTAATGGGTTTAAATACAGATATGGAACGTAAACACATTTTTATATATGTTTTTAACCCTCGCGAACCCGCATTAGCAAAGGCGTGTGCCACGTGTGCATCAAAACCAATGCCTGCTACATTTACAAAATGGGTATGGTTAAACTGCACACAATCAATACTTATGCGCCTAGTACTATTTAATTGCTGCAATGCTTTTTTTAATTGTAACGAAATACGTAAATGCCTTGCCAAGCCATTGCCCGAACCTGTGGGTATTACACACAGTGCCGTACGGCTGTGTATAAGCCCGTTAGCAGCTTCGTGCATAGTTCCATCACCACCTACTGCACATACTACATCATAATTAAGTGTTACATAATGCTTACACAATTCAGTTAAATGCCCTGTATATTGGGTATACACAATTTCGTATTCCAGCAACGAAGCATCTATTACTTGTGGCGCAAGGGTTTCTATAATACCTTGCTTACCCACGCCAGATATTGGATTAATTATGATAGCAACTTTTGTTTTATTTGTACTCATTTTTTTTGCTGAATTTTTTAATCTTACGAAAATAACAAAACTACTTGAGCTTAAATAGTAAGTTTTTTTAATTAACATTTGCTACAATGATTAGTATTCATAATATAGTGCTACTTTTAAAAAAATGATTTACAACTAATTAAAAATACACAATGACTACACAACTTTCTATACCTCGTGCATACTTACCTCAAACTGTTAATTGCTCTTCATTTAACGATATAAAACCGTTTTATGACGAGTTGCAAAATCGTACCCTAACATCTGTTGCAGACTTGCAAAAATGGATGGCCGACCGTAGCGAACTAGAATGTTTTGTGCAAGAACACACAGGTTGGTTATATATACGTATGACGTGTGATGCTACTAATGAAGCTCTTTCGGAGGCTTTTAATTATTTTGTAAATGAAATAGACCCACTTATAGCACCTTACAACAATTCTTTTAATATTAAACTTACACAAAGCCCATTTTTAACAGAATTATTACCAGAGAAATACGCAATACTACTGCGCAGTACAGCTATGGCAATACAATTATTTAGAGAAGAAAACATACCGCTACACGCACAAATACAAACATTGCAAAATAACTATGGCAACATAACATCGCAAATGAGTATTGAGCACGAAGGCAAAGAAATAACGTTACAACAGGCCGCTACTTATTTTAAAAATACCAGTCGTTCATTGCGTGAAACGATATACAACGCGGTAAACATTCGCCGCTTGCAAGATAAGGCAACGCTTGACGAATTATACACCAAACTAATAAGCCTGCGCCACAACGTGGCGCAAAATGCGGGCTACGCTAACTATCGTGATTATAAATTTGATGAATTAAACAGATTTGATTATAACTTAAAAGACGTAGAAGAAATGCACGCAAGTGTAGCTAAATACATAAAGCCTTTAGTAGAACAGTTTGACTTAGAACGAAAAGCAGAGTTGGGCTATACTAGCCTACAACCATGGGATATGGACGTAGATGCACAAGGAGCAAATCCTCCAAAACCATTTATCACAGGAGAAGATTTAGTAAATAAAACCATTGACTGCTTTAATAAAATAGACCCACAGTTTGCCGAGTTTATAACCATGATGCGCGACTTAAAGTACTTAGATGTAGAATCGCGCAAGGGCAAAGCACCAGGCGGTTATAACTATCCGTTATACGAAAGTAATATTCCGTTTATATTTATGAATGCTGTAGGTACAATGCGCGACGTAGAAACCATGGTACACGAGGGCGGACACGCCATACACTCTATACTTAGTGCAAAATTGGAACTGGTAGATTTCAAAAACATACCTAGCGAAGTTGCCGAGTTAGCAAGTATGAGTATGGAATTGATTGCTATGGAACACATAGAAACTTTTGTAGCTGACAAAAACCAACTTAAACGTTTAAAAATAGAGCAACTTCAATCGTGTTTACAAACACTTACTTGGGTATGCACTATTGATAAATTTCAACATTGGGTATATACGCATCCAAAACATACGTTAACCGAGCGTACAAACCAATGGATACAAGTATTTGAAGAGTTTAATACCTCTAAAATAGAATATGCAGTACAAGAAGGAATTACTACCGTTGCACAAAAATTAAGCTATAAACAAAATGCGTGGCAAAAACAATTGCACTTATACGAAGTGCCATTTTACTACATTGAATACGGTATGGCGCAGTTAGGCGCAATAGCTATGTGGCGACAATACAAGCAAAATCCAGCGCAGTGTATAGCCAATTATAAAGCTGCATTAGCATTGGGTTATACCAAATCTATACCCGAAATATATGCTACTGCAGGCATAGAGTTTAATTTTTCGAGTGCTTGGATTAATGAATTGTCGGGCTTTGTAAACGATGAGTTAGCCAAAATAAAAGCAAGTTAATTACAAGAAAAACTTTTTTACTATTATTAATACCACTACTTGTGTTTATTGTAAGATGTAACACATAACATTCAATTGAATTAACCGAGATTAAAAACTTTGGAGCTAACCCAAGTAATTTAAAAAAAGTTTGTGCATAGTAATCAAGTAATAAATAAAACACCAAAACCTTTGGCAATAGCTACGCACGGCTTTACAACAACTTATTAGTAATAAGCCACGCTATCTGGTTGGAATAAGTTGACTGACTCTAATTATTTTGTGGTAATATATCGACAACAAAAATTTAGTAATGATGCTAATTTGTTTTTTAATTAGTTCTTAAGTATAAACTCTACAATTAAAAAGTTGCAACCTTGCAAAAATTAAAATTCCTAATTTTTTCTCATCACTTACTAATTCTTATAAAAAAAAACGCCCCACTAATTTAGCGGGGCGTTTTTAAATTTATTTAATTATTTTATTAGCGTTGTAATACTATACGTTTCACCGTTACGTTATCGTTACTAGTTACACGTATCATATACGAACCACTAGCATAGTTAGCTAAGTTTACATTTAGCTTCTCAACACCACTTACATTTTTAATTTTGTTAGTATATACCACTTGTCCAAAGCTATTTAATACTTCACACACAACTGTTTGGCTTGTAATACCTGCTATTGCAATTGTTACTACATCCATAGTTGGGTTAGGATATGCTACAAAATTAATAGATGCTATTTGCTTAGCTATTCCCACTGGCGGAGTAATAGGCAATATGGTATCAATTTTAATAATATAATCTTCTGTTTCGCCCGAACCCATAGTTGTACAAGCGTCTACTGCTGCATTAGGATTTCCAGATAAGCGCGAACGTATTCTCAAACCTGTGTTACCTAACATTGCTCCAGCAGGTACAGTAAACAATGCTGAATTAATGCCTGCAACAGTTGTAGTAGCTACTTGTCTCCATTCCAATGAATCGAACACACCACTATGATTGTAATCTATCCACATAGATACTACTGCTCCCGATACCATACCCACGTTTATTGTATAGGTACTATCTCTAAGTATAGTTCCCGTAGCACTAAATTTAGAGTAATCGATGGATACATTACTATTAGTACCTATTGCTACATTTGAGAACGAAGATGGTGAAATAGAAACACTGTCAATTGGAGTGCCACCACCACCTAAGTTAGTAGAACAATAACACGCATAAGTATTAGGGTTAGTTTTTATCATTAATACGTTACTATACACTGGTGCACCTCCATTACACGAAACTGCAACTCGGTAGTAAATACTATCTCCAGCAATTAAGCCACTCTCAACAATTGATGATGAAGAGTCTCCAGTAGCAGTAAAGTTTATACCATCTATCGACGATTCCCAAACAGTACTAATACCTATTGCTTGTGTAGTACCCATTAAAGTAAGCGTACCTTGAATACTAGGGCAAGGTGTTAAATTAGTGGCGGTAATAGTACCCGCTGTTGGTGTACCTGTGCAAGGTACTGCTGCAATTATATTTATTATATAGTCTTCCGTTTCGCCGCCAAACATGTTACTGCAAGCATTAGCTCCTGCATTTGTATCGAAAGTGTAGCTATTACGTACTCTCATACCAGTAAGGCCTAATGATGAACTTAATGGTATATTGACTGATACTACAGTATTAGCATTTGCTGAATTTGTAGTTACTTGTGTCCATTCCGTAGCATCAAACGTTCCACTTTGGTCATAGTCAATCCACACAGATATCTTAGAACCTGTAGTAGCTCCTATACTAAATGAATAGTTTAACGATTGCATTAATGAAGCCGTTGTTGCTCCTACTGAAGGAAATACTGAGTAATTAGCAGAAACATTACTTGTTAGCCCTACAGCTTTGTTGTATAATGTTGTTCCTAATATTTTAACACTATCAATAGATATACCAGAACCTCCACCTAAACCTGATGAGCAATAACAAGCATAAAAATTAGGGTTAGCTTTTAATTTAACAACATTTGTATAAACTGGAGCACCTCCATTACAAGATACTGCTACACGGTAATAAATACTATCGCCAGTTACTAAACCTCCATCTACAACTGTGTAAGAAGAGTCGCCTGTGGCAGTATAATTTATACCATTTAATGATGTTTCCCATGATGTAGTAATACCAGTTGCTTGAGTAGTTCCTGATAATGTAATAGTGCTAGCTACACCGGCACAAGGCATTGTATTATTTACATTAAGCACTCCCGCTGTAGGAGTACCCGCACATGGAATTCCTGGAGTTATATTTATTATATAGTCTTCTGTCTCTCCATAAGAGTATGTTCCACAAGATAATGGTGTTCCTGCTTCTCTTAACACTACACGCAATCCTGTTAAACCTGTTAATGAATTACTTGGCATTAATATAGTTCCGTTTAACACATTGCCTCCAGTTACTGCTGTAGTTGTACCTGTGTAAATATTTTCGCCAGCATCAAACGTTCCGCTGTGATTGAAGTCTACAAATATTGTAGCTGTACATGAGTAGAATGTTCCAGTACTATTTATTTGAGTTATAGTTATTGGATAATTAATAGATTGTTGTGCTTGTATTGGCGCTAAACTTGTAAAATTGGTATATAAATTAACAGATGTTGGATTACCTAAAGCTGGAGTAATGCTTACATTATTAGTAAATGAACCAAATACAAAACCTCCAATATCATCATCTGCAGTGTTTGTAGCTGTAGATGAACAATAGCAAGCAAAGAAGTTAGGATTAGCTTTTAATTTAACTATATTGGTATACACTGGTGCACCACCATTACAAGATACAGCTACACGGTAATAAATACTATCGCCAGTTGCTAAACCACCATTAATAATTGAAAATGAAGAATCGCCTGTGGCTACCCAACCTGTAGAACCATTAGCAGATGTTTGCCACGAAGTAGTTATACCTACTGCTTGTGTAGTGCCTGCTAGTGTTACCGTACTTGTTACACCAGGGCAAGGAGTTGTGTTAGTTGCTGTAAGATTTCCTGCTGTAGGGGTTCCACTGCAAGCTACACCAGGCATTATTTTTATTACATAATCTTCTGTTTCTCCCGATCCAAAACTAGAACAAGCATTAATAGCTCCGTTAGTATTGCCCGATGCGCGGCTACGTATTCTCATACCTGTATTACCTAAACTTGCAGTAGTAGGAATAAATATTGATACTGCATTGTTGCCTGCTACTGAAGTAGTGGTAACTTGTGTCCATTCTGACGCGTCAAATGTTCCACTGTGGTCATAATCTATCCATACAGAAACTATTGCACCCGCTGCTGTCCCTACATTTAATGTGTAAGTAAGTGCTTGAGATAACGAACCTGTAGTAGTTCCTGAAGCTGGGAATACTGAATAATTAGCTGATACGTTACTTGTAAGACCAACCGCAGTAGTGTTATGCAATGTAGTACCTATAAACTGAACACTATCAATAGGATTGCTACCTCCTCCTAAGCCAGTGTTGCAATAACATTGGTAAAAGTTAGGATTAGATAAAATTTTAATAATATTGCTATAAACTGGCGCACCTCCGCTACACGAAACTGCAACTCGATAATAAATACTATCGCCTGCCGCTAAACCAGCATTAGTAATTGATACTGACGAGTCGCCTGTGGCTACCCAACCTGTAGTACCATTAGCCGATGTTTCCCACGAAGTAGTAATACCTACTGCTTGTGTTGTACCTGATAAACTAACTGTAGTTGCTGTGCTAGGGCATGGTGTAGTATTTCCGGCTGTAAGTGTACCTGCGGTTGGAGAACCAGTACAAGCTACACCTGGTGTAATGTTAATTATATAATCTTCTGTTTCTCCCCATGTGTAGGTACCACATGCTGAGGCCAATCCACTTTCGTTAAGCACTACACGCAAACCTGTAAGCCCTGTTAATGAAGTTGAAGGTATTGACACATTTCCATTTAATACATTGCCACCTGCTAAATTTGTAGTAGTACCTACATACACTTGTTCGCCAGCATCATAGGTTCCGCTGTGGTCTAAATCTATAAATACTGATACATCACAGCCATAAGCGCCTGCTTGATTAATTTGGGTAATGGTTACGGGATAGTTTACTACTTGCTGTGCTTGTATTGGACCTAAGTTAGTGTAATTAGTGTATAAATTAACTGATGCAGGGTTGTTTGTAGCGGGGGTAATACTTACATTGTTAGTAAATGAACCAAATGCAAAACCTCCAATATCATCATCTGCAGTACTTGTGGCTGTAGATGAACAATAACATTGGTAAAAATTAGGATTTGCTAATACTTTTATTACATTAGAATAAACTGGAGCACCTCCACTACACGAAACCGCCATACGGTAATAAATGCTATCGCCTGCTATTAAACCTGTATTTGTAACAGAAATAGATGTATCGCCTGTGGCTGTAAATATTGTACCATTTGTTGAAATTTGCCAAGCTGTATGAATTCCTATCGCTTGAGTATTTCCTGATAATGAAAAACTAAAAGCTGTGTTAGGGCAAGGCAATGTATTTGAAGATGTAATTGTACCAGCTGTAGGTGTACCAGAGCAAGCAACGGCTGGGGTCCAAGTGTATGTTAAACCGCTACTTGGCATACCTGGTGTAGCTACTGTAGTATTATATGATTGTGCATTTGTATTAACTGTACCTTTTGTAGAAGCAGTGAACAAGGTACTAGTAGCATTAAATCTATTATTGAAATCAGCATTACTTGTACCTCTTAAACCTACTTGTGCATTAGTCCCTGATATTGTAGTACTACCTATTAAATAAGCGCCTGAACTATATACTATACTTATTACATTAGTAGTTTCTTGTAAATGGATTTGAAAACTCTGTACATAAGCATTTGTAGTACTTGTGGTGTATGCTGGTCTGAAATTAGTCCATTCTACAACTATGGTTCGGTTTGGTGCAACACCTAATGTTACGTGAGAAATTTTTCCATTTTTTCCTGCAATGTTATACACAGCATTAATATCGCGTCCCCAAGCAGCAATAACTCCATCAAAAGCTGTTGTTGATGATATTGGAGTATATAAACTAGTAGTTGGAGTAGCAGTAGTACCTAACGTAATGAAACCATTACTACTTACTGTTGCACTTGTATATGCAGCACCACCAAAATTAAACGCAAAAGGTAGTGTAATTGGATATACCTTATCATCTATGGAACCAGCTATAGTATTAGCAGTTGCTGTATCTATAACGGTAGCTCCTACTATGGGAGTGAATGCTCCTGAAGTTTGAGCAAACGAGTAAAAGTTTACTTGTGCTTGTGTGTTAACTGAACTTAATCCTAGAGCTAGCATTAGCGCAGTGGAAATTTTTTTGTATATATTTTTCATGATTTTGTTTTTTAATTTTCAATAGTAATGATACAAATATAAATTTAAAAAATTAACTACAAAAAATAATTTTTAACTCATTAGGTATATTTACGGCATATTAATTAACAGTTTGCTGTAATTGTTGCTCCATAATGTGTAATCCCTCCTCAAACGAATGTGGTGCGTAACCCAGTTCGTTGATGGCTTTGGTTATTATAAAACCAGTTACTGGTGGTCGTTTGGCGGGCTGTTGTATGCCTTGGCTAGTACTTGGTGTTATTAATTGCTCGTCTAATTTAAAATATTTAGCTACTCGCACAGCAAGTTCATAAATGTTCATAAAATCTTTTCCCGAAATATTATATACGCCCACCGCTCTATGTTTTTCAGCTAATGCACAACCTTGTGCTAAGTCTTCGGCAAGGGTTGGTGTACGTGCCTGATCGGTAACTACGTTTATATTTTTATTTTCTTCTAACGATTTTTTAACCCACAGTACTACATTACTTCGGCTCATATTGGGTGTAATGCCGTATACCAAAACCGTGCGGAGTATAGCTGCTGTAAGTATTGAATTTAAAACAATGTGTTCGGCATCTAACTTAGACTGTGCATAACTACTTAACGGATTGGGTGTTGCCGATTCATCGTAAGGACCACAGGTGCCATCAAATATGAAATCGGTAGATAAATGTGTAAAGTGTGTATTAGGCAAATACCTCGCACAATATTCAACCAAATGCTGTGTACCCAATACATTTATGGCATGGCATTTTTCAGTATTTAGTTCGCATTCATCTACATTAGTCATAGCTGCCGTATGTATAATACTATTGGGGCTATAGCGCTCCAATACTAAAGCAACTTGAGGTTGGTTAGTAATATCTAAACTACAGTAAGTAATATTACTACTACTGCCTGTGTAACGGTTCTCGCCCGAACTTGTGGCTATAATGCGTACGTTGGCTTGAGTGGCGTAATAATTTAATAATTTTTGACCTAATAGGCCGTTGCTACCTGTAATAAGAATGGTGTGCATATAGAGATGTTAGAATTGAGATGTTAGAAAGGCTTGATTGGGCGCTTGTATAGATATTAGTATGAAATACGAGAAAAAAACTTGATCAGGTGGTAAATTAATTTTAAAGGTAATTCTTAAATCAATTTCTAGTCTTGTAGCAAAATAGTGGTAAGTTGCTTAACTGTGGTAGATAAGGTGCTTGTAGTTGGTTGATTGCCCGTAGTTTGACTTACGGTTTTAGTGTCGGTTTGCGGTTTATTTTCTATAGTGGCTATTGTTTTGTTTCCTTTTAATCCTATGAGTCGCCATAGCTCTTGGCGTTCGTTGTCTTGGTAGGTGGTAGTGGCTGTTTCGTTAATAGTTGTTGTTGGGGTAATATTGTTGGGGTAAATAATATCATAAACAGTTTTTTGTACTGATTGGCGAGTGGATAATTGTAGTTCTTCCTTGTCTTTTCTATCCGGTTTTGTGCCACGCAAAAATGCCCACACACCTTGCTCCTGAGTATTTATAGCTTTTTTAATTTTTACGTTTGTATTGTTTATACTACTATCATACGTAATGGTGTATTCTTGTTCCCGATTCCATGTTCCATCTTTATAAAAACTCATACGGTGTATGGCTACAGTGCCTGTAATAATGGTGTCGGGGGTAGTTTTATTATTGGTATTGGGAGCAGTGTAACTGCGTGTATAATCACTATTATCAAAAATTAAACTAAAACTACTGGTAATAGTAATTGGAGTTTGATTGGGGTTAGTAATTACGGTAGTGGTTTGGTTTTGGGTGCTTATTGTTTTTATTTGCCAATCGTTGCTAAGGCGACCACGACGTGTAAGTAGCGAAAACGCTGGATCTTCCACTCCTTTTTTGCAGGCAAATAGCGTAACTAGTGTAAATGTTAAGTAAAGTAGTTTATTTTTCATTTGTTGTATTATGTATTTTGCATTATTAAAGGCTGACTTTGTGGTTATTGTAAATTTTTAAAATAAGCCAGCCTTATAGGGCAAACCGCTAATGTAGTGGACTAGAGGGATTAATTTTATAATTGTTGCAAAAGTAAACAAAAAAGC
>JACMRI010000119.1 GCA_014376525.1 Bacteroidia bacterium
ATGCTAAAACGTGTAGATGAATTACTGGAAGGTAACGTAAATTTTGCCCTTGAAACTACATTGGCTACTAAGAGTTATAAAAATAAAATTTTGTATGCACAACAACACAATTTTAAAGTAATATTGTTGTACTTTTGGTTACCCAATGTAAATTCGGCTATTGAACGTGTAAAAATAAGAGTAAGCGAGGGTGGTCATAATATTGAAACAGATGTAATAAAACGTAGGTATAGCGCAGGAATTAAAAACTTATTTAACATATACATGCCCATAGCAGATGAAGTTATGGTGTTTGACAACATTAATGATGAGCCTGAACTTATTGTGGCTAAAAAAATTGAAGAGGAATTAACAGTACTAAATATAGAAAAATTTAACCAGTTAAAACAACAGCTAAATGAAAACTAATAATTTAAACTTGAGCGACGACCAAATTAAAATTTTGCAAGCAATGAAAAAAGTACGTGCAAATTTAATAGCATTTAAAAAACGTATGGGAACTGATTTAGTAACCATGCAAGGCGACAAAATAGTATTTATAAAAGCCGCAGATTTATAACTTATTACTCTAAAAACAAAATGATACAAGACCACGAAATAGATTACAGAATATTAGGCGAAGAAATGCAATGTGTTGAAATAGAACTCGACCCACAAGAAACCGTAATGGCCGAAAGTGGAAGTTTTATGATGATGGACGATGGTTTGCAAATGGAAACCATATTCGGCGACGGTTCCAATAAAGGCGGTGGAGGATTATTTAACAAATTACTAAGTGCAGGTAAACGTGTATTAATGGGCGAAAGTTTGTTTATGACAGCTTACACTAACATTGGACAAGGTAAAAAACATGTTACGTTTGCATCGCCTTATCCAGGCAAAATTATACCATTAAATTTGGCCTCATTGGGAGGTAAAATTATTTGTCAAAAAGATGCTTTTTTATGCGCAGCCAAAGGCGTTTCGGTGGGTATTGAGTTTCAAAAAAAATTAGGTACAGGCCTATTTGGTGGCGAAGGTTTTATAATGGAAAAGCTGGAGGGAGATGGTATGGCTTTCGTACACGCAGGCGGACACATTATAGAAAAAAATCTTACACCAGGCGAAATATTAAAGATAGATACTGGCTGTATTGTAGCGTTTACAGGCGGTGTACAATACGATATACAAATGGTAGGCGGTATTAAAAATACATTATTTGGTGGCGAAGGCATGTTTTACGCAACCCTAAGTGGTCCTGGCAAAGTATGGATACAAACCTTACCTATAAGCCGATTGGCAAGCCGCATATTGCAGTACGCTCGACCTGGCAACCGCAAGGAAGAAGGCAGCTTATTAGGTGGCTTAGGCAATTTAATAGACGGCGATGGCTTATAAATTTTAAACCAACACTTTATCAACCACTACTATTATAAACGAAGAAAAAAGAACATATTTTTTCTTCGTTTAATTTTAATATAAAAACTAAAACATAAAACACAATGAACGTAGATATGGAAATAGAAACCTGTATTGAGGTATTAAAAAAAGGCGGAGTAATACTTTACCCCACCGATACCGTATGGGGATTAGGTTGCGATGCGACTAATGAGAGTGCAGTACAAAAAATAAAAGATATAAAAAAACGTGTTATTAACAAAAGTATGATAGTGCTAGTAAACCACATTAATATGCTTAGCAAATACGTAGATGTAATACCTACTGCAGCTGTAGATATACTAGAATACGCTAGCAAACCAACTACCATTGTGTTTGATAAAATGATGGGCGTTGCCGAAAATGTAGTAGCTGCCGATGGAAGTTGTGGCGTACGCATAACAGCCGATGAGTTTTGCAACAAACTAATACGTAAATTTAATAAGCCCATTGTATCTACATCAGCAAATATTTCGGGCGAAAAAACACCACGCAATTTTAAAGAAATAGACCCCTCGGTAGCACCACAGTGCGACTATGTAGTACAATTTAAAAGCGGAGAAACTACATTAGGCGTTCCATCGAGCATTATTAAATTACAAAACAATGGCCTAGTTACTATTATTCGTAAGTAAAATATGTTGTATTCTCATACTTCGCAAGTACGTGTGCGCTATGGCGAAACCGACCAAATGGGTTATGTGTATTATGGTAATTATGCCTTATATTATGAAACTGGGCGGGTAGAAATGTTACGCTCCCTAGGTATGTCCTACCGAAGTATGGAAGAACAAGGAGTAATGTTGCCTGTACTCTCGTTAAATTGCAAATACATATTACCCGCCAAATACGACGATTTACTTACCATAAAAACTACGTTAGTTGCACAACCCAATGTGCGTATTAGTTTTGAATACGAAATATACAACGAGGAGCAATTATTAGTAAATAAAGGCGATACAACTCTTGTGTTTGTAAGTAGTACAACTGGTAAACCTATGCAAGCGCCAAAGTGGTTTTTGGACACATTGAAAGACAGAATTTAAAATAAATAGCACAGAATAGTTTAGTACTAATCATCATGTCCTTTGCCTTTTATTTTATTCTCCAACTTTCCTTTCTCCCACAGTTGCTCTTCGGCCTGCATTTCTTTTTTTATTTCGCCGCTTATTTCGCGCTCCATTAGTTTGTCCAAATCGGGTTTGCCAGCATTTACCCAAGCGGTGTACCATAAGCAACCTACTTGTGTAATAGCACCACGCAGGCGGCGTTCAACCATACCATTAAGCATAGAGTTGTATTCATTGCTGTACTCTTCACTATACACACGTATATTGGTATTGCCTCGGTTTTCTACACTATATTTCCTATCGGGACTAAAGCGTGAGTTCAACTCACGTTCAAAACCTAAAACGCTATCTACCGCATTATTACTGGCTTTTACATAGCTCCAAGCACGATCCAAAACTTTATCAGTGTATTTGGCACGACCAGTAAAATAATCGTAATCCTGAGCTTTTATTTCGGGTATTCTGCTTTCCCAAAACCCATGTATCCCCTTTTGATTGGTCATTTGTCCGTTGTAATTTTCGGTGGTATGTAGCGGAACATGGGCATCTCCTACATAATGCCCCAACTCTGCCGATGTTTGTAATATGCGGTGTAAATCTTCGTTTTTAAATGCTTCTTGCAAGCGGTACACCATTTTTTCTATGTGCCAAGGTACTATTCCGTAGGCTTTTAGTGTATCCTCAGTGTATTTTTCTACCGCTGCTTTCCAAAATTTTGGCACATCTTTAAACGCATCTTTTCCATAATGGTCTATATCTATATAATGACGCTCTGCTTCTCCTACTACTCCATAACGGCGTTTGTCAGGATCTACGGCATGGTCGGATATATAATCCAAATTTTTCTTGTAAAAATTAATCATACCTGGTGGCAAAGTAAATATTGCCATTTTGTTAATTAATTTGTGTGCAAAAAACCCCCACGAATATGAAGGTGTGGGGCTGTACGTAACCAATGATAGGGTTATGGTTACAAAAGTAAAACAGAGTAATAACTTGCGCATAGCTTGCTGTATAAGGTTTTAAATAACAATATTTATTTTAAATATAAGTAATTTATATTGATAGTAATTTTTTAATTAGTAATTGATAGCTAGTTGTTTTGTAATTTAATGATTTCGCCGTTAACCAATACTGGTATAGTTTGCGATTGGTTTAGCATAAAACAATAATTAATATCTCTTTCTAATTCTAGCTTGCGTAAACGTATGCGGTGGCTCGATTTTTCTATAAATTGTATAATGTTGCTATTGGCTTCGTTGTACAAATACTTGGCGGCTTGCGTGCTGTCACAATCAGTAGTAGCACGGTATTGCAACATGAGAGCCTCGGCAAGTGCACCTGCAAACAAGGTATCTTCGATGTTAAATTTATCTTTCCAACCGCTACAAAAAAGTATTACATCGTTATCTAATCCTGATACATACTTAGCTACTGCGGCCATGTTTATAAACGAACCTATTACCACATTAGCGGCGCCTTCTGCCATTTTGCAGGCTTTAGTACCATTGGTGGTAGTAAGCACAAGATCCTTACCCACTGTATTTTCGGTCATGAAATCGTAGGGCGAATTGCCATAATCAAACTGAGGTAGCTTTACTCCATCTCGCTCTCCGCCTGCTAAGTAGCCTTTGGCTTGCATAGCCTCGGCTTCCTCTATGGTCATTACTGGTATTATTTTATTTATACCATGTTCAAACGCACTGCAAATAGCCGATGTGGCACGCAAAATATCAATAATAACAACGGTTTTGCCTTGATGCGGGTATAAATTAAATAAGGCAGGCGATAAGCAAGTTTGTATGTTCATGGGCTATTTAACAAAAAAAATATTGGTTGAAAATACAAAAAAAATGCACGTTAATACTATTGTTGCATATTCATTTTGTTAATAATTTAAGTTAATAGTTATGCACGCCTTAACTACGCCAAATAGCTATGTAATAAGGGGTTTTGAACTGTTGTGTTAATTAGTTTGCACAGGTTTATACACAGCAAAACAATCTAAAAAGTTAGTAAGTTGTTAATAAAAACAAAAGCATTGTTTTAAAACCATACCTTTGTAAAAAAGCAAAAATATTCGTACAAATGGAAGTTGTAAATACCAATACCACCAATAAACGCAAAATAAAACCAGCCGATTCGCCTACATTGGCGGCAGCTTACGCACGCAACAAAGTTCACCCTGAGGCCATAGTACTAGAAGAAGCTGTACTAGGTGCTGTATTGCTAGAAAAAGATGCCTTACTTACTATTATTGATGTATTGCGCCCCGAAAGTTTTTACAAAGAGGCGCATCAACATATTTTTAAAGCCTGTATAGCACTTAACAACCGCAACGAACCTGTAGATATACTTACCGTAACCGAAGAGTTGCGCAAGCACAATGTACTTACAGAGGCTGGAGGCCCCGTGTATATTGCAAAACTTACCAGCAAAATATCATCGAGTGCCCACATTGAGTACCACTCACGCATCATAGCCGAAAAGTATATTCAACGTGAATTAATAAAAATATCGAGCTACATACAAGACGAGGCGTTTGAAAGTGGCACTGATGCCTTTGACTTATTAGATAAATCGCAGGATTCACTCTTTAAATTATCGGAAGGTAATACCAACAAACAGTTTGAAACCATTAAAGAATTGGTGGATAAAGCCGTGTTGGAAATAAAGGAAAATGCTAACAAAAAAGATGGTTTAACAGGTGTTCCATCAAGTTTTACTGAGTTAGACTCTATCACTGGCGGCTGGCAAAAAGCCACACTAAACATTATTGCGGCTCGCCCAGGTCATGGTAAAACCGCCTTTGCACTAGCATTAGCCCGCAATGCAGCGGTAGATTGGAACATACCTACCGTGTTTTTTTCGTTGGAGATGGATGCTGTTCAGTTGGTTATGCGTTTGGTAAGTATGGAAACCGAATTAGAAAGCCAAAATCTTAAAAAAGGAAACCTGCAAATGCACGAGTGGACGCAGCTTAACAAAAAAGTAAATGCCTTGTACGAATCGCCTTTGTTTATTGATGATACGCCAGGTCTTTCAATATCGCAATTTAGAGCTAAAACACGCCGTTTAAAACACGAAAAAAACATACAACTTATAATAATAGATTATTTGCAATTGATGACAGTTGCCGAAGAAAGCAAAATGGTGCGTGAGCAAGTAATTAGTTCTATTTCGCGTACATTAAAATTGGTTTCCAAAGAGCTGCAAATACCCATTATAGCACTTGCACAAGTAAGCCGTGATATGGAAAAACGTGGCGGTACAGGCGGACACAAGCCCATGCTAAGCGATTTGCGTGAGTCGGGAGCTATAGAGCAAGATGCTGATATGGTTATGTTTGTGTTTCGTAAAGAAATGTTTGGAATGGAGTTTGACGAAGACAATAACCCAACCAAAGGCACAGCAGATATTGTAATAGCTAAGCACCGTAACGGCCCTACTGGAGAGGTGCGCTTAAAGTACATAAACCATTTAACCAAGTTTGTATCTATGGACGGCTCTTACCCGCAAGTGCCTAACAACGGCGGTTACGAAGCTCCTAATAGTATAAAACCTAATTATAATTTTGACCAAAACAACGGACAAACCTCTCGTACCATAGGTTCTAAAATGAACGACGATGATTTTATGAGTGGTGGTAGTATTGAGGACATAAACCCGTTTTAAGAAATGTAAAAATATTTCTTTGCCTTTAAACACATTAAGAATTTCCTAAAAAAAAACGTAACCAAAAAATGAAAAGAAAAGACACTGTAATTTTTTATGGTGTCTTTTCTCTTTTAAATAATTTATTTTTTTCTTTTTACTACTATACCTTGGCTTTTACTGTGCGTTGCTCAATACGTTTTTCGTAGTTTTCGCCTTTAAATATGCGATGTACGTATATGCCTGGGGTATGAATGTAATCGGGGTTAAGTTCGCCTAGTGGTACAAGTTCTTCTACCTCAGCTATGGTTATTTTGCCTGCCATAGCCATAAGTGGATTAAAATTGCGTGCTGTACTACGGAATATTAGGTTGCCAGCGCTATCGCCTTTCCATGCTTTAACTATGGCAAATGGTGCGTCAAATGCCATTTCCATTAAATACTCTTTACCATTAAAGTTGCGTGTTTCTTTGCCTTCAGCAATTTCGGTACCTACACCTGCAGGGGTAAATATTGCAGGCATACCATAGCCTGCAGCCAAGCAACGTGTAGCTAATGTACCTTGTGGTATTAAATCTACCTCAAGTTCGCCACTTAACATTTGACGTTCAAACTCTGCATTTTCGCCAACATAGCTGGCTATCATTTTTTTTATTTGTTTGGTATTTAATAACAATCCCAAACCAAAATCATCAACGCCCGCATTATTACTTATGGCAGTTATACCTTTTGTACCTTTGCGTACAAGTGCGTTTATACAGTTTTCTGGTATTCCGCATAATCCAAATCCTCCAAACAGTATGGTACTATTATCGGTTATGTCTTTTATGGCTTCATCAGCGTTAGCTACTACTTTATTTATCATTTTTGTATGGGTTTTATGTATGTTTAAATAATATTTTTAATGTTGTAATTTGTTGTTATGAGTAATTGATTTAGTTAATTATCAAAATCAATGTCCTCGTTAGCCCCTTTGTTAAACTCGCCTTCTAGGTTATTTTCTTTATTAAATTTATCACAGTCGGTTTCTATTTTTAGTTCTTTGGGACGTTCAAAATCTTTGGTGCTTATTTTTAGTTTTTTATCAGCATACACTTTTTGCATAAACTTAGCCCATATAGGCAATGCCATGGTAGCACCTTGCCCCAGGTCGGTACTACGAAAGTGTGCACTTCTATCTTCGCAACCTACCCACACGGCCCCAGCCAGTTCGGGCGTTAAACCTACAAACCAACCATCGCTATTGTTTTGTGTAGTACCTGTTTTACCTGCTATTGGCGTGTTTAATCCATAACGGAAACGTAAGCGCACACCTGTACCATGTTCTACTACACCTTTCATAAGGTTTACAGTTAGGTAAGCGGTTTCCTCGCTTAGGGCTTCGTGCTTTTGGGGTATAAACTCCTCTATTACGTTTCCATTTTTATCTTCAATACGAGTAATGTATAATGGCTTAGTATATACGCCTTTGTTGGCAAAGGTTGCCATAGCCCCCGCCATTTCATATACGGTAATGTCGGGCGTACCAAGGCATATAGAAGGTACTGCGTCCAAATGACTGGTAATGCCAAGTTTCTTAGCCATTTCAACTACGGCCTGCGCTCCAAATTGTTTTATAATAAATGCAGAAACAGTATTGGTTGATGTAGCCAAACCACGTTTAAGGCTCATCATTCCACCATATTTACCGTCAGAATTACTGGGTGTCCAATCGGCACTACCTGGGTTACTAATAGTTACAGGCACGTTGGGCACTTGGTAACAAGGGCTGTAACCCTCTTGCATAGCTAGTGCATATACAATAGGTTTAAACGTACTGCCCACTTGGCGTGCACCTGAGCGCACGTGGTCATACTTAAAATACTTGTAATTAACACCTCCTACCCATGCTTTTACGTAGCCTGTGCTTGGGTCTAATGCCATAAAACCTGTTTGCAAAAAATGCTTGTAATAACGCAAACTATCCATTGGCGATAGCAATGTATCTCTGTCTTTTTTGTAGTTAAACAGTTTCATTTTTATTTTGGTGTTAAACTGTTTTTCTATTTCAGCGTCAGATAAATCGGCTTGCTTGGCTATTCGGTAACGGTCGCTACGTTTCATTGCTTGGCGCATAAGGTCTTCTATTTCTTGGACGTTCATACTACTAAACGGCGCAGTTTTTTTGCCTGCCCAATGTTTAAAAAATAAAGGCTGTAACTCCTTTCCCAACCATTCGTTTACGGCTTCTTCGGCGTAGCGTTGCATGCGGCTGTCTATAGTGGTGTATATGCGCAATCCATCTTTGTACAAATCGTAATTAGAACCATCGGATTTTTTGTGTTCCTTGCACCAATTACGCATTTCGTCGCGCACGTATTCTCTAAAATAAGTAGCTATGCCTGTGTTATGGTCTTCGGGGTTATAGTCCAATTCTATTTTCGTAGCTTTTAATCGTAAAAATTCTTCCTCATCAATTTTTTCTGCTTTGCGCATTTGCCCTAATACCGTATTCCTTCGGCGCAACGCATTTTCGGGATTGCGTACAGGGCTGTAATAGGTAGGTGCTTTAAGCAACCCTATAAGCATGGCGGCTTCGGGCTTGGTAAGTTTGTTGGGGGTGGTATTAAAATAAGTAAGTGCAGCTGCTTTTATTCCGTACGAATTTTGTCCAAAATCAACTGTATTAAGGTACATTGCCAGTATTTCTTCTTTAGTGTAATTATACTCCAGTTTAACGGCAATAATCCATTCTTTTATTTTACGAAATAGAAACGAAAATTTATTCATTTTTTCACGTGGAAATAAATTTTTAGCCAGCTGTTGAGTAATCGTGCTTGCGCCACCGCCATTACCACCAATAAATGGCTTTATAATAGCACGACCCAAAGCACGTGCGTCTATGCCTGCATGGGTATAAAAACGTACATCTTCGGTAGCTACAAGTGCATCAATAACATTGGGCGACATATCTTTAAACGATACACTACTACGGTTTTCCACATAGTACTTGCCTAGTATTTGTCCATCGGCCGATATAATTTCCGACGCTAATGAACTTTTAGGATTCTCTAATTCTTTAAGACTTGGCATAAAACCTACCCAACCCAAAGCTGCTAAAAATATAAATACAACTATGAGTAAAAATGGTACAAATACCAATAACCAAGCATAATGTATGGCATGGCTAGTATTTTTTTTTTGAGTTGGGGCTGTATTTTTTTTTGACATTGTTAAA
Source organism: Bacteroidia bacterium (assembly GCA_014376525.1). Classification (GTDB taxonomy): domain Bacteria; phylum Bacteroidota; class Bacteroidia; order UBA4408; family UBA4408; genus JACMRI01. The sequence goes on from JACMRI010000119.1 coordinate 9,358, forward strand.
TGTAGTTATTTTACTACTATTAAAGTTGTTTTACATATTTATTAGCAGTAAAAATAGCATTTTATACATACTATTTAAAACCGATGTGGTACTATTTATTACCCACTATTCCCTATCAACATGGTACTATTAATAAGTAATAAAAATTACATTCAAATACGCTATGTGGTTATGTAAATTTGTTTAAAACAATATTATCAATTATAAATAATGGCAAAAGCTACAAATAAAATAATATCCCGCAACGAACCCGCTATTGAAGAAGAGGTGTTTGAAAAGAAAATACGCCAACGTACCGAAAAACCTATTGAGAAAGACGTTTATAAAGTTTCTATATTTTCTAAAATAAAAACTATTATAACCACTATTAAAGAAATATTTACCGCTCCTCTATTTGTAAATACGCTAGGTGTAGTGTTTATATTGGGTAGTATTTATTTGGTAATAGCATTTGTATCATACATATACACTTGGCAAACCGACCAAGACAAAGTACTTATGCCTGCGGCTGATTTGTTAATTAACAATGAAATTACTGTAAATAATTGGTTGGGTAAATTTGGTGCTATAAGTGCACACAGTCTTATGCACAATATGTTTGGTATAGGTTCGTTTGTGTTGCTACCGTTACTATTTGCTGTGGGAGTAAAACTTATTTTTAACTTTAGTTTGTTTGCCATACGTCGTAGTTTGTTGCGTTTTGCACTTACTACTATTTGGCTAAGCGTGGTTATGGCGTGTATGTTTAAGAATGATTATTTTTTCTTGGGCGGAAGCATAGGCTATCAATTAAGTAATACGCTTAATGCGGTGTTGGGTACAATAGGCACATATATTTTGCTAGGTTTATTGGGATTGATATTTGCAATAATTATTTTTAAATTTAATTACAATTTATTTGAAACAAGCGATGAAATCCCCGAACATGAAGAGTTTGACGAGGTAGACACTAAAATAATACAGAATACCAAAAATGCAATAAAACAAAATTTAGCTACTACTACTGTACTTGATGACGATGATGAATATCCGTTTGTAAACGAACAAGATATTGAAGTAGAATTAAGCGTAAATAACAATCCAGTATCGCCGAGTAAAAATACTATTTTACCCAAAGACGATTTGGATTTTGAAATACAACGTCCTGCCGAAGAAGCACCCAAAGAAGCTCCATTGGTAGAGTTTAATGTGGTGCAACAACAATTGGAAAAGGAACGTGTAGCTAACTCTCCACATGCCGATGAGGAGGCACTTGCACAGTCTATTGTAGATAGAATGGGCTTGTACGACCCACGAGCCGACTTAAGCGATTATAAGTTTCCAACTGCTGACATTCTTAACCAAAACATAACCGTAACAGGAGCTGAGGTAAGTACCGAAGAATTACGAGAAAATAAAGACAAAATTCTAAAAACACTCCTTGACTTTGGTATTGAAATAGATAAAATAAAAGCAACCATAGGCCCAACAGTAGTATTGTACGAAATTGTACCAAAGGCAGGCGTTAAAATATCTAAAATAAAAAACCTAGAAGACGACATAGCCCTAAACCTCGCAGCCCTTGGTATTCGTATTATTGCGCCTATGCCAGGCAAGGGGACCATAGGTATTGAGGTGCCAAATAGCAAACCGCAAATAGTACCTATGAGTGCTATACTTGCATCAGAAAAATTTATGAAATGCGATTATGATTTACCTATAGCATTGGGCAAAACCATAAGCAACGAAATATTTATAGCCGACCTTGCCAAAATGCCACACTTGCTAATGGCGGGTGCTACAGGCCAAGGTAAGTCGGTAGGATTGAATGCAATATTGGCTTCGCTATTATTTAAAAAACATCCCTCCGAATTAAAATTTGTATTGGTTGATCCTAAAAAAGTGGAACTTACTTTATTTAACAAAATAGAGCGTCACTTTTTAGCCAAATTACCCGATGCCGACGAAGCCATAATAACCGATACCAAAAAGGTGGTACATACGCTAAACAGCTTGTGTATAGAGATGGACGCACGTTACGAGTTACTTAAAAACGCACAGGTACGCAACATAAAAGAGTACAATGCAAAATTTGTAACCCGCCGCTTAAATCCGTTGGAAGGGCATCAATTTCTACCCTATATAGTAGTGGTGGTTGATGAGTTTGCGGACTTAATAATTACCGCAGGCAAAGAAGTAGAAATGCCAATAGCACGTATAGCACAGCTGGCTCGTGCGGTGGGCATACACTTAATTATAGCTACGCAACGCCCGTCGGTAAACGTTATTACGGGTACTATAAAGGCTAACTTTCCTGGACGTATTGCGTTTAGAGTAGCTAGTAAAATTGACTCTCGTACCATACTTGATGCAGGCGGAGCCGACCAACTTATAGGACGTGGAGATTTATTATTAACACAAGGTAACGACCTTGTGCGCATACAATGTGCATTTATAGATACTCCCGAAGTAGAATTATTGTGCGAATACATAGGCGGACAACGTGGCTACTCAACAGCATTGTTATTGCCCGAATACATTGACGAAAATGGCGATGGTGGCAAAAAAGAAGATGTAGATATGGATAAGCTCGATAGTATGTTTAACGAAGCAGCACGTCTTATAGTACAGCATCAACAAGGTTCTACATCACTTATACAACGCAGACTAAAACTTGGTTACAACCGTGCAGGACGTATTATAGATCAACTAGAGGCAATAGGTATTGTAGGTGCATTTGAAGGCAGTAAAGCACGCCAAGTAAACATTAAAACCGAAGCCGATTTGGAAGAAATATTGGCAAGTCTTAAAAAGTAATTAGCAGTGCAGTATATTTACAAACAAAAGAAGATAATACAATTAAAATACTGAATGAGGAAATTAAAATTTATAGATTTATTTGCGGGACTTGGTGGTTTTCATCTTGCTTTGCATGAATTGGGACATAGTTGTGTTTTTGCGAGTGAAATAAATGAAGATTTAAGAGTATTATATAAAACAAATCATGGGATTTCTTGCAATGGGGATATAAATGTTGTTGATGTAAAAAAAGAAATACCTAAACACGATATTATATGTGCTGGTTTTCCTTGCCAACCTTTTTCTAAAGCTGGAAAACAGAATGGTTTGGAGGATGAGAATAATGGGAATTTTTTTGATAGAATTATGGAGATAGCAAATTATCACAATCCTGAATATATTTATCTTAAAAATGTCCCTAACCTTGAAAGTCACGATGATGGAAATACTTGGCAGTATATTTATAACAAGCTATCTATTAAATACGATGTGAAAAAACAAATCTTATCTCCCCATAAATTTGGCATACCACAGCACCGTTCCCGAATTTATATTGTTTGTAGATTAAAAAAGAAAGGAGGTCTTGTGGATTTTAAATTTCCAGAAGGAGAATTTAAAGGAATGCTTTCTATTAAATCTATTATTGAAAAAAAACCTAAAGAATATACAGGAATAAAACCAAGTTCACTTAATCATATTAAGGTGTGGCAAGAGTTTTTAAGTAATTTGAAAAGTGAAGAGGTGCCAAGGTTTAGGTGGGAGAGATTCAATCATTTTTACCTTTGCACAATGCTCAAAAAGAAAAAAGAATTTTCGCTACAATCCCTTACACAAAATACTCAATATATTATTCGAAAATTAGCTGCATGAAAAACATGGAATATCAATTAGTATATCAACTCTTTCCTCGTTCTTTTGGAATAAATGAAGAAATAAAAAATGTAATTTCTTGCTTTGAAAAAAATTACGGTAAAATAAAATCACCTGATAAAAACCTAAGTAGCGATGGGGTATTAAAGATTATATCTGAAGATTTAAAATTATTAAATTTTAGGGTAGAACTTAGCAAGGCAAGTGTTGACAAAATTAAAGTGCCAGTTTTATTTAGCATAAATAATAAAATTGATAAATTTTTTGATGCTGATGCAGTTAGCGAAGATGGGAAAATTGTAATTGAAGTAGAAGCGGGACGAGGTTATAGAAACAATCAATTCTTAAAAGATATATTTCAGGCTTGCATGATGCCAAATGCAGAATATTTGGTAATTGCAGTTAGAAACCATTATTACAATAGTGATGACTTTAAATCAATTTTTCAGTTTCTTGAAACTCTTTACATAAGTGGTAGATTACAACTACCATTGAAAGGAATCGTTTTAATTGGGTATTAAATTTGCACCATTGAAGAACCTCAAAAACTTATCTCTAGCACATTTTAAAAATTCTCCCGATGTTACTCGAGTTTAATTACCATACAGCCCTCATTTCGGGAAAATATTTAAAGCAAATATTCCATTCATAATTCTTGGTTAATGATGTGGATAATGACACAGTAGTTTGCTGGAATCCAACAAAAGTTAAGGAAAGATTAAATGCAAAAAGTAATGTTTCTCTTTATTAAAGAAATTCGTTGCAATCAAAAATAAAGAAAAATGAGTTTAAAGAAGGGTATTTATCTACAGGAGAAAAAATAGTTTTGTTTAGACGAGAAATATTACCATTATTTTTTGATAAACTACCAACTTTATTTGAGAATAAAAAAACAGATGAGGCTAAAATAGGGATAGACGAATTGAATTATCAAATGAATGCACTTCAAATGCTTGTTGATATGGGAGGTAATAAAAAAGAATTAAAAGAATGGAGAGAGGTTATTGAAACACTTCAAATGCTTATTGATGAATTAAATGTAACTACTAAAAAAAATACAATTGTAGCTGAAGCTAATGCGGATTACCTAACAGGCAAACTATTAGAAATTACAGACAAAAAACTTCTTACTGAAATTAAACCCTTATTAAAGAAAAATAGGGTTCTTGAAGTTGTAGAAATTTGCTCAAAGCATTATACTAATAAATACAAAAACATGAATTTTAAAGACTGGTTTAAATTGGTAAACGATCTTTACAAAAAGATGAATGTATAATACAAATTTAAAATAGAGGAATAATAGCAATGCCCGAACATCAAAATATAGAATATAAACAAGGTTGGAGAGATGAATATCTGCAATGGATTTGTGGCTTTGCAAATGCCCAAGGAGGCACACTATTTATTGGCAAAAATGATAGTGGTAATGTTGTAGGCATTAGTGATTATAAAAAATTGATGGAGGACATACCTAACAAAGTAAGAGATGTTTTGGGTATTTTGATAGATGTGAATTTGCATGAAGAAACCAACTCCTATTTTATTGAAATAATAGTGGAAAGCTACCCCTATCCTGTTAATTACAAGGGTCAATACCATTACAGAAGCGGTAGTACCAAACAAGAATTAAAAGGAAAAGCATTAGATAAGTTTCTTTTGCAAAAAAAAGGAAAGCGATGGGACGGTGTACCTGTACCAAAAGTTTCGGCTAACGATTTAAAACAAGAAACATTTGATTTTTTTCGTAAACGAGCATTAAAAAGCCAGCGTATTGAAGAAGATGCTTTAACGGATAGTAACGAGCTCTTACTGGAAAATTTACAATTAAAAGAAAATGGTTATTTAAAGCGTGCCGCTATTTTGTTGTTTCATCCCAATCCCGAAAATTTTGTAACGGGTGCATACATCAAAATTGGTTATTTTGAAACTGATGATATCTTAAAATTTCAAGATGAAATACATGGTAATTTATTTTCTCAAATTGAGAAAACAATGGATTTACTTTTTACTAAATATATTAAAGCCGAAATTAGTTATGAAGATATTAGTAGAGTTGAAAAGTACGAATACCCTAAAGATGCAGTTAGAGAAGCCCTGCTAAATGCGATTGCCCATAAAGATTATTCGGGTAGTACGCCTATTCAAATAAGTGTTTATGCAGATAAAATTATTTTTTGGAACGAAGGGCAGTTACCAGAAAATTGGACAATTAAAAACTTGTTAGAAAAACACGCCTCACGTCCATATAACCCTGATATTGCAAATGCTTTGTTTAGAAGTGGTTATATTGAATCGTGGGGACGAGGAACTATAAAAATTATTAGAGAATGTAAACTAGCGGGTATTCCAGTTCCTATTTTTAGGTATGATTCGAGCGATATTTCTATAGAATTTAGAAAACATATTTACAATGAAGAATACTTACAAGCGTTTAAGTTAAATAACAGACAAATAAAAGCCATTTTATTTACTCAAAAAAAAGGGGCAATTACAAATAAAGAATATCAATTGTTAAACGAAGTTTCAGACAGAACTGCATTAAGAGACATAGAAGAACTAATAGAAAAAACAGTCTTAATTAAAGAGGGCAATAAAAAAGGAAGTATTTACAAGTTATATTTTGGCGGATAAATGGCGGATAAAAATATAACTTAAACTGATTGATTGGCTCATAATTGGCTCATTCCGAATTACACTTTGGCGGATAAATGGCGGATAAAATTACACTATAGTAAATAATTGGCTCAAAATTGGCTCTATGCAAATTATACTGTGGCGGATAAAATATAAATGAAATAACAAACCAACAATTAAAAATGACAGTGCAGTATATTAAAATAAAACTCGTAACACTATTTATAATGTGTACAATGTGCCTTACTACTTACGCCCAATTAGATACATTAGTATTTACACAAGCCTATTTTAAAGCAAATAAAATACATACGCTAAATATAATTCCACAATTAAAACGTGAAAATGAACGCATAATTAATCGTAATCAAGTATATTATTATATGTTAGATACATTGGGGCGAGTGATTAAAAAGACTGTATTTACAAGCATTGCAGGCACTACTATAAAAGATACAAGTATAACCCACTATGGCTATGATAGAGAAGGGCGCTTGTATATGCAACGCAATTTTGACCACCACAACATTACCACTCAATATATTATGTATAACAATGGTAACAACAGCAAAAAAATAATTACAGTACTCGAAACTATTGACACTACTGTGTTTCCAATAAAAGTATTGAGCCAACAACCTACAGATAGTTCGTTTGTAAAAAATGAAATCATAGCCAAAAGCAGCATTCGAACTACGTATTATAACTCGTACCGCTTGCCCTATTACACACTTACTACCGAAACATTACCTACTACCATAAGTTATACTAAACAATACAATGTTACTTCGTTGTTTGAAAAATACACAATTCAACGTATTGATAATAAAATAGAAGCTACCGTAGAAACTAGTAATAGTGATGGTTACAACGATATTAAAACAGTATATAGTTATGAGCTGGATCAACTAAAACAACAAACTATATTTATAAACAACATACCCAACCACGAGCGTTTTTTATTTTATGAAAAAGGGTTAATAATAAATGAAATAACAAAATATTCCGCTCACAAAAACTTAGATATAGTAAAATATGAGTATAAAATTTACAAATAACGTAGTTAAAAATTTATCCCAGATAAGATTTTAAATTTTTGGAGCGCCCAGCTTGTTTTAATCTACGTACTGCTTTTTCCTTTATTTGGCGTACTCTTTCACGGGTAAGCTCAAACTTTTCTCCTATTTCTTCTAGCGTTAATACTCGGTTTCCATTTAGTCCAAAATATAAAGCCAATATTTCAGCTTCACGTTGGCTTAATGTTGTTAATGCACGAGATATTTCTTGGCGCAACGACTCGTTTATTAACGCATTTTCGGGGTTGGGGCTATCTTCACTGTACATAATATCGTACATTGTACCTGCAGAGTCGTCACCTTGTGTAAGTGGTGCATCCATGCTAATGTGTCTGCCCGAGTTACGCAAAGCATCTTTTACCTCTTGCTCCGACATTTCTAATTCCAAAGCTACCTCCATTACCGACGGCTCTCTTTCAAAACGCTGTTCTAAGCGTGCAAACATTTTATTTATTTTACTTAATGAACCTATTTTATTTAAAGGCAAACGCACTATACGTGCTTGTTCGGCTATGGCTTGCAATATGCTTTGGCGTATCCACCATACAGCATAAGATATAAATTTAAAACCACGTGTTTCGTCAAAGCGCTGTGCTGCCTTTATTAATCCTAAATTGCCCTCATTAATTAAATCGGGCAAACTTAAGCCTTGATTTTGGTATTGTTTACTTACTGATACCACAAAGCGTAAATTTGCCTTGGTAAGTCGTTCCAAGGCGGCATGATCTCCTGCACGAATTTTTTGTGCCAATATAACCTCTTCATCAGCAGTTATTAAATCAACTCTACCTATTTCGGTTAAGTACTTATCAAGCGATGCAGTTTCGCGATTGGTAACTTGTTTGGCTATTTTTAGTTGACGCATAATTTAGCATTTTTAAAATTGATTATCTAAATATACGTGTTTTTTATTAAAAAACAAATTATTTGCCGTTAAATATCAATTTTAAACCAATTAATCATTTACAGAAAATATAAAAAAATAATTTGGTGTTAAAAGTGTGTTACACCAAAATAACAACGCTCAAAACAGCAGTAATTAATTAAAATTGACAGTGTTTTGAACGTTGTTTAAAAAATTTAATTAACGTAAAGTTTAATTTATGCTAGCAAACTTACTTGGATTACTCTCACGCATTAAATTGTAAACCGTATCTATAATATCGTCAGTGCTAGGCTTACTAAAATAGTCGCCATCTGTTCCATAAGCTGGACGATGATTTTTACTATGTAATGTTAAAGGAGAACTATCTAAGTATTGGTACGCATTTTGAACTTGCAATATTTGTTGCAAAATATATGCACTTGCACCACCCTCTACATCTTCATCTATTACTACTAAGCGATTGGTTTTCTTAATGCTTTCTACTATTTGGTGGTTAAGGTCAAACGGTAATAAAGTTTGTATATCTATAATTTCTGCTTCAATGCCCATGTTAGCAAGAGTTGTAGCTGCTTCAGTAACTAGTTTCCAAGTACTGCCATAAGTTACTAAGGTAACATCTGCACCTGTGCGAGTAGTTTCTACTACGCCCAAAGGAGTTTTAAACTCAGTAAGATTAGCAGGCATTTTTTCTTTCAAACGATACCCATTTAGGCACTCTATTACTATTGCTGGTTCATCGCTGGCAAGTAATGTGTTGTAAAACCCTGCGGCTTTGGTCATATTACGGGGTACGCATACGTGTATTCCACGTAGTGCATTTATTATCATACCCATCGGCGAACCGCTGTGCCACACGCCCTCTAACCTGTGCCCACGCGTGCGTATGATAAGTGGTGCTTTTTGTTTTCCTTTGGTGCGGTAGCTTAATGTAGCAAGGTCGTCGCTTAATATTTGTACTGCATATAATAAATAATCTAAGTACTGTATTTCGGCAATAGGGCGCAAACCACGCAATGCCATACCTATTCCTTGCCCTACTATAGTAGCTTCGCGTATGCCTGTGTCGGTTACGCGCATCAAACCGTGTTTGGCCTGTAAGCCTTCACAGCCTTGGTTTACATCGCCAATATCTCCTACATCTTCGCCAAATATTAACACGTCTTTATGTTTGGTTAGTAGCGCATCAAAGTTATCGCGCAGTATTTCTCGTGCATCAACGAGTTTACTATCCTCAGTATATTCGGGTGCTACCTCGGCTATGTGTTGTGGTGCCGTAAGCAAGTCGCTGTGTAGTTTGGAATTGTAACGGTCATAGTTGGCAACATTATTATTACCTAACCAAGTTATCAAAGCTTCTTTACTTTCTAATTTTTCGTTACGAGTACTACGCAATACATTACGTATAGCCATTAATGTATCTTTGCGTATAGGTTCTTTTATAGCACCAAGCTCAGCAATAAGTTGTTCTATTTCTATTTTGTTATTGCTTTGAGATGCTACATTAGCAAGCAGTGTAAGTGCTTGGGTACGCTCATCTAATACTGGTTGTAAAAATGCCGTCCATGCTGCTTTTTTACTTTCTTTAATATATTGTTTGGCAGAAGTTTCTATAATTGTAATTTCCTCTTCGGTAGCAATGGCGCTACTTAGCAACCACTCACGCATTTTTTTCACACAATCAAAATCCAACTCCCATTGCAAGCGTTCAGCATCTTTGTAACGCTCGTGGCTGCCCGATGTACTATGTCCTTGTGGTTGTGTAACTTCTTCCACGTGTACTAATACTGGCACGTGCTGTGTGCGAGCAATATCAACAGCTTTGGCATACGTTTCGCACAAGTGTGGATAGTCCCAAGCTTTAGTTTTAAATATTTCTATACCATTAATATGATTTTCGTTACGCTGAAAACCCGCTAATGCTTCAGATATACTTTCTTTGGTAGTTTGATATTTTTTCGGAACAGATATTCCGTGTCCGTCGTCCCACACACTCATTACCATGGGTACTTGCAGTACTGAAGCGGCATTCATGGTTTCCCAAAATAAACCTTCGCTAGTACTTGCATCTCCAATAGTTCCAAATGCAACTTCGTTTCCACCGTTGGTAAATTTAGCGTGCGTTTCGTTTAAGCCTTCTTGGTTTCTATAGTATTTTGAAGCTTGAGCTAAACCCAATAGTCGAGGCATTTGCCCTGCAGTAGGCGATATATCCGACGATGTGTTTTTTTGAGCCATTAAATCTCTCCATGTACCATCAGCATCAATGCTTTGTGTGGCAAAGTGGCCGCCCATTTGTCGGCCTGCGCTCATTGGTTCTTGATCTTGGTCGGTATGTCCAAACAAGCCTGCAAACCATTGTTGTATAGTTAAATTCTGCGTGGCAAACATAAAGGTTTGGTCGCGGTAATAGCCACTTCTAAAATCTCCGTTTTTAAATTGTTTAGCCATAGCTAATTGGGGTACTTCTTTACCATCTCCAAATATTCCAAACTTAGCCTTACCAGTAAGTACTTCTTTACGCCCCAGTAGCGACGCTTCACGGCTTTCCATTGCTATGCGATAATCGTTAAGTACTTCTACCTTAAATTGTTCAAACGTTAGTTTGCTATTGTTAATATTGGCTTGATTTTCCATTAAATGTTTTTTTAAAAAAAATAATTTATGCAAATATAAAAAATTAAGGCATTGGGGTTTGTTAAGTTTTGTATTCTTTGTGGGCATTAAAATAATTAGTCCAATGTTTATTTTTAGTATGAATTTTATACTAACACTTCCATAAAACATATTTTAAATAAAATTTTTGTATTCAAATAAAAAAACTACATTTGTAAAAGCAATTGAATAGGAGGGGAAAGTAATTTTTCCCCTCTTTCATTTTAAATTTAATAATGATTACTAAAGAAAAAATAGAAGAATTATCTAATCAGTTTTTACCAATGGTAGATTGTTTTTTGGTAACTGTTGATGTTAAGAAAAATAAAATAATTAACATTGATATTGATTGTGAAGCGGGCTTAACTATTGATAGTTGTATAGCACTTAACAATGCCATAAAAGAACATTATGGAGAGGCTATTGATGAATTTGAACTTAATGTTATGTCGCCAGGAGCTGACTCACCAATAAAAGATGTGCGCCAATTATCCAAAGCTATCGATAAAGAGCTAGAAATTGTTACCTTGGAGGGAGTTACCATTTTAGGAAAACTAGTGAGTGTGGATAAAATCAACAACACTTTTGAAATTAGCAGTACCAACAAAGAAACTGTTGAAGGAAAAAAATCAAAACAATTGGTTACACGCAACCATACTTTTGCTCTTAACGAAGTAAAAACAGTAACCCGAACCATATCATTCAAATAATAATTAAAATAAATAAAAGTAAATGGAACACGCAGGATTAATAGAATCGTTCTCGGAGTTTAAGGAGTTTAAAAACATAGACCGCACAACTATGACCAACATCTTGGAAGAGGTGTTTCGTAGTATGATAATACGTAAATATGGTGCCGACGATAACTACAGCATAATTGTAAACACAGACAAAGGCGACTTAGAAATATGGCGCGAACGTGAGGTAGTGGACGATGAATTTGCAGAAGATAGTTTTGATTTTGACGATAACCGACACATTAGTTTATCAGATGTTAACAAAATAGAAAAAGGATTTGAAGTTGGAGAGCCATTCTCTGACGAAATAAAATTAGAATCATTTGGTCGTCGTGCAGTATTATCTATACGTCAAAACTTATCAGCCAAAATTGGCGAGTTAGAAAAAGAAGGCATATTTGCTAAATACAAAGAACGTATAGGCGAAGTAGTAACGGGCGAGGTACACCAAGTATGGAAGCGTGAAATACTAATATTAGACGACGACGGAAACGAACTTATATTACCTAAAAATGAACAAATAGGTGCAGATTTTTTTAAAAAAGGAGATATGTTACGCGCTGTAATTGCACGTGTAGAACTTAAAAATACTACGCCGCTTATTATTTTATCGCGTACATCGCCATTATTTTTGGAAAAATTATTTGAACAAGAAGTACCCGAAATATTTGACGGTATTATAACCATTAAAAAAATAGTACGTGAACCAGGCGAACGTGCTAAAATAGCAGTAGAATCTTACGATGACCGTATAGACCCAGTAGGTGCTTGTGTTGGTGTTAAAGGCTCTCGCATACATGGTATTGTGCGCGAGTTACGAAACGAAAACATTGATGTAATTAATTATACCTCTAACTTGCAATTATTTATATCTCGTGCACTGAGCCCTGCCAAAGTGCTTGATGTAAAAATAGATGAAGTACGAAAACGTGCCGAGGTATACTTAAAACCCGACCAAGTATCATTGGCAATAGGTAAAGGTGGACACAACATTAAGTTGGCTGGCCGCTTAACAGGTTACGAACTAGACGTTTACCGCGATACAGATACTGAAGTAGAAGACGTTAACCTAGAAGATTTTTCTGATGAGATTGAAGCATGGATTATTGACGAATTAAAACGAGTAGGCTGTGATACTGCTCAAAGCGTATTACAATTATCAGTGGAAGATTTGGAAAAACGTACCGACCTTGAGGTAGAAACCATTAAAGAAGTAATGGCAATACTTAAAGCCGAGTTTGAATAACCAGTAGTAATTAGATGCTTAACTAATTGAAAAAATGAGCAAAGAAGCACTAATTAATTTAACACATTAGTTGGTTAATTAGTAGATATAGAAACAACAACACTCATTTATACGATAGCATGCCAGAACAAGAAGCATTTCGAATATCGCAGGTAGTAAAGGAACTAGGTGTGGGACTCGACCACATTAAAGATGTTCTTTCCAAACAAGGTCATAATGACATTAACGCCAATTCTAAAATTGGGGTTGATGCCTATCATTCATTATTAAAAGAATTTGCCAACGACAAATTTGTTGTGGAGCAAAAACGAATATTACAAAATAGTAAAGTTAAGGAACAGGATAAAGCTGTGGATTTATTTACACAACCTAAATTGGCAGAAAAACCAGTAAAAGAAACTGAACCTGAAAGGGAAGTGTTTATTAAGGACGGAAACATAAGTAAACCAATAGTAGCCAAAACTACTGGAGCGCCTGCTATGATTCCTAACGAAAATCCAGTAATAAAAACTGAAGGTATGCAAGGCCCTACGGTATTGGGTAAAATAGATTTATCAGCAATAAACCTAAAAACAAAACCCGACAAAAAAACTAAGGCTCAAAAAGAAGAGGCAAAGTCGGACAAAAAACCTTTGGCTAAAACTGCTCCCAAAAAAGAAGTTCCCGCTAAGAAAACTGCTCCTAAAAAAGTAGTAGGTAAAGATGTTAATGCCAAACCAAAAGACGCACCTCAACAACAAGTAAAACCTATCGAAATTAGGGCAGTAATAACTGCACAAGTTGAAGAAAAAAAAGTGCCTGTAGAGCCCAAGAAAGAGGATTTTATGGCCACTACTTACACTAAGTTAGATGGACCAAAAATATTAGGTAAAATAGAATTGCCTACCAAACACGAGCCTAAAAAACCCGATAATAACAACAATAATTCTAATTCGTTTGCTGATAAAAAGAAACGTAAGCGTATAAAAAAACCACTAAACGGAGCTCCAGGTACTGGAACACCAGTAGTAAGTGGTGTTGGACGACCATTGCCACAAAATATAGGTCCCAACAAAGACCGCCCTCGCAAGCAATATCCTGATAATAATAGAAACAAACCAAATACAACCCCAGCTACCCCTAAAGCCGAAGTTACTGACGAAGAAATCCAACGTCAAATAAAAGAAACTTTAGCACGATTGAGCGGTGCAGGTAAATCTGCCGCAAGTAAGTACCGTAAGGAAAAACGTGCTGGTGTGCGTGAGCGTATGGCTGATGAAGCCGAGGAAGCAGAATTACAAAGTAAAGTACTAAAAGTTACTGAATTTGTTCCAGCTAACGAACTTGCAAAAATGATGGACGTACCTGTAAATAAAATTATTGGTGCTTGTATGAGTATTGGTTTATTTATATCTATTAATCAGCGTTTAGATGCCGAAACTATTCAAATGGTGGCAGGCGAATTTAATTTTACAGTAGAGTTTGTAAGTGCCGAAGAGGCGGTAGATATAAATGCGGTAGAAGATGCACCCGAAGACTTACTGTTTCGTGCGCCTATTGTAACGGTGATGGGTCACGTTGACCATGGTAAAACATCGTTACTAGATTACATACGTTCGGCCAACGTTATTGCTGGTGAAGCAGGCGGAATAACACAGCATATTGGAGCATATAATGTAAGTTTAAAAAATGGTAAAAATATTACTTTCTTAGATACACCCGGACACGAGGCCTTTACGGCAATGCGTGCACGTGGTGCTAAGGTTACAGATATTGTAATTATAGTTATTGCAGCTGACGATAGAATAATGCCTCAAACTAAAGAAGCCATTAATCACGCACAAGCAGCAGGCGTACCTATAATATTTGCTTTTAACAAAATGGATAAAGCAGGAGCTAATGCCGAAAAATTAAAAGAGGAATTATCGGGCATGAATATATTGGTCGAAGACTGGGGTGGTAAATATCAAAGCCAGGAAATATCAGCCAAGAAAGGATTAAATATTGATGAGTTATTAGAAAAAGTATTGTTGGAGGCAGAGATGCTAGACCTTAAAGCTAATCCTAACAAAAACGCAATAGGTACAGTAATAGAATCTACTTTGGATAAAGGTAAGGGTTATGTAGCTCGTATGCTAGTGCAAGCAGGAACTATGAAAGTAGGCGATGTAGTATTAGCAGGGTCGTATAGTGGACGTGTAAAGGCACTTACTGACGAACGTGGGCATACTATAAAACAAGCAGGACCATCTATCCCTGTTGAGGTATTGGGTCTTTCGGGTTCGCCGCAGGCTGGAGATACATTTAAGGTAATGACAGACGAACGTGAAGCACGTGAAATAGCAGTAAGACGATTGCAACTATTGCGTGAGCAAGGTTATCGTTCGCAAAAACATATTACGTTGGACGAAATTGGTCGTCGTTTGGCAATTGGAGATTTCAAGCAATTGAACTTAATAATAAAAGGCGACGTAGATGGTTCGGTAGAAGCATTAACGGATTCGTTATTGAAATTATCAACCGAGCGAGTAGCCATAAACGTTGTAACCAAAGCAGTAGGACCAGTAAGCGAAAGCGATGTATTGTTGGCCTCGGCATCAGACGCAATTATAGTTGCATTTAATGTTCGCCCATCGGTTAATGCACGTAAATTGGCTGAGTTAGAGCAAATTCAAATTAAAACCTACTCTATTATATATGCAGCTATCGATGAAATAAAAGCTGCAATGGAAGGTATGTTAGCACCACAGTTTGAAGAAAAAATAACTGCTAACATTCAAATACGTGAAGTATTTAATATAACTAAAGTGGGTAATATTGCTGGTTGTATAGTGCTTGACGGTAAAGTAGATCGTAAAAACAAAATACGTGTAATACGCGACGGTATAGTTGTATATACAGGCGAATTAGGTTCGTTAAAACGATTGAAAGACGACGTAAAAGAAGTAACCAAAGGTTACGAATGTGGTTTGAACATTGATAAATTTAACGACATAAAAGTAGATGATATTATTGAGGCTTACGAAATACTAGAAGTAAAAGCAAAGTTGTAAGCCGTAATAAATAGTAAAATTTCAAACATAAAAAGTGCGCTGAATACTATTCAGCGCACTTTTTATGTTTATGCTTATTTCGTTTTAACAACTTATAAAACGCCTTTTATACCAATTTTAAATATTATGTAGTACAAGTTTAGTTACCCAAATACATTCGCAGCACAGTGGCTTTGCAAAGCATATGATAGTATTTATTACTTTGGATTAGGCTCCTTTGTAGCAATTGTTCCATAGTTTGTTATTAAATTGGTTAGCTCTCGCAAGTGTAAAGCTGGTTACTGAGTGGAGCGGAAGTATCAGCGTTAGTTGTGAGTGTATATAGTAGAAGTTTGTAACGATGTTAAATACCACAATAATTTATTTTAATTTTAAAACAAGGTTAAAACTCCTTTCATTGTTACGCTAATTTTAAATTAGTACTGCAATAAATTTTACTACACTTAAGGTTAAAAGTGTTGAGCTATTACTTCTTTTAATCACTGTTATGGCTTCATACTTAATACAACACTAACAATTATTTATCCATTGTAAAACATACAGCAATTGGTATCGAAGACCGAATTATAATTAATTAGCCCAAGTACGCCCCGCCTCCTTAACCAAAACTTAAAACTCACCTTATATAATAAACATTAAAAGCCAAGCATGGTGTAGTTTTTTTATTTACTATTTAATCATGTGAGGCACAACATAGGTTAGCCTTCCAAGCTACATTACACTTGTTTTAACTCGGTTTAAAATGTTAATTATATAACTTTTAGGTTTTAAGATATAATTTTAAATGAAGACAGTAATATAGTTTTGTATTGTTAATAAATTAATTAAACCTATTAAAAAAAAGAAAAAAATGAAAAAAGTAATCATGTTAATTGCAGTAGTTTGTTTTGTTACAATGGCCGCAACATCAAAACCAGTAGTAAAGTATAATTTAGAAAATGCAAACTCTAAATTATTACATGAAAAGTATAAAGCGTGCATTGATGCATGCAATGCTTGTATAGTTTCGTGCAAGAGTTGCGAAAAAGCATGTTCTAAAATGGATGCGAAAAAAATGGCTCGTTGTATACAATTATGTAAAGAGTGTGTTTCTATTTGCACAGCTTCAAGTTCATTAATGAAATTAGATAGCGAAAGCGCTAAAGCTATTTGTAAAGAGTGTGCAATAATTTGCGAAAAGTGTGCAATAGAATGCGATAAGCACGATATGGCAGAGTGTAAAAAATGTGCAACTGATTGCCGCAAAGCTGCCAAACTGTGTAACGAAATGTAATATTGTATTACACAAGTAATCTATTAAAAAAGTAAATTTATGTACACCACTACAATAAGCGTTAATTAAACGTTTACTGTTCAGTAAAAGTCCCGTTTGTGTTTTTTTAAATTTTAAAATTATTGAGTTGAATAGTTTACTTAAGTTTAGTTATATAAACTTTTTAACAATAACTTAATTACTAATATTTAAAACACAAGCGGGACTTTTGCATTAGGTTTAGCCTATTACACTCTTGATTTATATAAAAACTAATAATTTTTTTAATTAGGTTTACCAATAGTGCTTAGCAACAAACATTGTGTTTTAACAAGGAATTAATGCAAGATAATACTACTTTTAAAGTATATATTCATTACACTAATAATCCTTTGCTCAACAACAACTCCACTATTTGCACTGCATTAGTAGCTGCACCTTTGCGCAAGTTGTCGGCTACTATCCAACAATTTAGAGTGTTTGCTTGAGATTCGTCTCGGCGTATACGCCCTACAAATACATCATTTTTGTTATGTGAAGTTAGTGGCATTGGGTATAGGTTATTTGCCACATCGTCCTGCACTGTAACACCATGGCAGTTACTTAAGAGATGTTTTATTTCTTTAACATCAAAATCATTTTCAAACTCAATGTTTACGCTCTCGCTGTGCCCTCCCATTACGGGTATGCGCACTGCAGTAGCGGTAAGTTTTATGGAAGTGTCGGCTAGTATTTTTTGCGTTTCATTTACCATTTTCATTTCTTCTTTGGTATAATCGTTGGGCATAAATACATCAATATGCGGAAGCACATTTAAATCAATAGTATGCGGATATACCTTGTTTGGAGCAATACCTGCACGTTCGTCCATAAGTTGAGCTACGGCTTGCATACCTGTACCAGTAACGGATTGGTAGGTACTTATAACCACACGTTTTATTTTGTACTTGTCGTGTAATGGTTTTAATACCATAACCAATTGTATAGTACTACAATTAGGGTTAGCTATTATTTTATCGGCGCTAGTAAGTGTGTTACCATTTACTTCAGGCACTATTAGTTTTTTGGTAGTATCCATACGCCATGTGCTACTGTTGTCTATTACGGTGCAACCTACAGTTGCAAACTTTGGTGCCCATTCCAACGATACGCTTCCACCTGCCGAAAACAGTGCTACATCGGGGTTTAGTGCTAAGGCTTGTTCGGGTGTTATTACTGTATAAGGTTTGTTATTGTACACTACGTTTGTGCCAGCGCTACGTGCGCTTGCTACTGGTATAAACTGGGTTATGGGAATATTAAACTCCTGCAATACTTCAATCATTTTTTGCCCTACAAGTCCTGTAGCACCTACTAATGCAAGTTTCATGTGTTATTTTATAATAGTTATTTTTTGCGTGCTTATTTTATCTTCTTGTTGCAATTGCATAATATACACACCTGCAGTTAGGTTGTTGGATAAGTATATTTCGTTGTTGGTAATGCGTTGTTGCATTATTATTCTACCATCTATGGTTGCTATTAACAATTGGTTATTGCGGTTATAATCTAGGTTAGTTACGCTAACACTTTGTTTGTAGTTATCATAATACATAGTGGCTTGTGGTGTATCATTTTGTGCAATAGCGGTAGGAGTTACACCTACATTTACCCATATTTTTATTGGACCTATTTTGCAACCATTAGCATCTGTCTCGGTTACTTGTATGTAGCCACTTTGTGTACCAAAATCAACAGTTACATTACTATTTGTATTTTGCCCGTTCATTATACTTGCCGTTGGTGCTGTTTGCCACAAGTAAGTACTGCCTAGGTGCACAGTAATGCTGTATGTTACATTGGTTTGATTGGTAGTAACGCTAGTTAAACCTGTAATTGTATTTCCATAATTCAAAATATCAAAAAAATAAGCAGCCCAATAGGTAGAGTTAAAGTTGATATCGTAAGCGTAGTTTCCTGTTGCCCCACATTGCATAAAGCATGCACCAGTATCCAAAGCTATGGCGTGCGTAAAAGTGCTTATTATATACGTTTCTACCACCGATTTATTGTTGGCATTTGTATATTTTTTTTGAGTAACGTATGGGTTTCCTGCAAAACTTGTAACGGTATCATCGGCTGTTTGGTCGGTAGAATGTACGTTTGTCCATTGTTTTACTATTTCGGTGGCGTTGTTGTAATTTACTACAAAGTCGCCAGTACCCTGAAATACAGCTACCTTAGGATACGCGCCTGTATAAGTTGGATTTTCGTTGCGCACATAATTGCCCCATTGCGCAGGTGTATTACTTACATAACCATTTAGTGCAGCATTTGCTGTAAAAGCCGATGTTGCCGCTTTGTAAGCTACTCCCGACATAACTGCTCCCGCATTTATCAACTGTGGGTAACAAGCCATCATTACATTACCCATACATGCTCCTGCCGATAGCCCTGTTACAAATATACGTGTACTATCAATACTGTAATGCACGCGCATATAATCTATTATTTGTTTTATAGAAAGTGCTTCACCTTGGTTTTTAGCTTGATCGCCAGGTTCAAACCAGTTAAAACACAAGCTGCTATTGTTTGCACTTATTTGCTCGGGATATACCGTGTAAAAACCATGACGGTTTGCCATCGTATTCCAACCTGTTTGCGTGGCTACTTGTGTGGCTGTTTGCGTGCAACCGTGCATTACTACTACAAGCGGAGCATTAGCGGGTAGGGCACTTGGTGCATACGAATACATATTTAGCGCACCTGGATTAGTCCCAAAGTTGGTTACCGTTTGCCAGCCTGTAGGTTGTGCTTGTGTTGTATATGCTAATAATAGAAATAGTAAACTTAAGTAGATAATTTTCATTTGATTTATTTTATTTATTAGGTACAAAACTAACGTTTATATTCATAAGCAAATTAACTACATTTGCACAATGCAAACACCACTTACCAACATTCGGCATTTATCATTACCAGATATAAAAGAACAATTAACTACGCAAGGGCAGCAAGGCTTTAGAGCCAAGCAAGTGTATGAGTGGTTATGGCAAAAATCGGCACGCTCGTTTGACGATATGACCAACCTAAGTAAAGACTTGCGCGAGTGGCTTAAGCTACATTACGAAATAAAAGCCGTAGTTGTAGCAACTAAACAAATAAGCGTGGACAGAACCATAAAAAGTGGTTTTAAATTGCATGATAATAGTGTAGTAGAAGGTGTGTTAATACCGTCAAACTCACGTATGACGGCGTGTATATCATCGCAAGTGGGCTGTAGCCTTACGTGTAAATTTTGTGCTACTGGACGTATGGAACGCTTACGGAATATAGATTTTGACGAAATATATGACCAAGTAGCCATTATAAAACAACAGTGCGAAACCGACTACGACCAACCGCTTACCAACATAGTGTATATGGGTATGGGCGAACCACTGCTTAACTACGCCAATGTACTAAAATCAATAGAAAAAATAACTTCGCCCGAGGGCTTAGGTATGAGCCCACAACGCATTACGGTTAGTACTGCGGGCGTTGCCAAAATGATAAAAAAACTGGGCGACGATGGTGTTAAATTTAATTTAGCACTTTCGTTACATGCTGCCAATGATGAAAAACGCAATAAAATTATGCCAATAAACGAAACCAATTCGTTAGAAGCATTAGCCGAAGCATTAATTTATTTTTACGAAAAAACCGAAACTCGCCCAACTTACGAGTTTATTGTGTTTAAGGATTTTAACGACTCTTTGCACGATGCCGAAGAGTTGTACCAATTTACTAAACACGTACCCTGCAAAGTCAATATTATAGAGTACAACCCCATTGACGATGCCGAATTTGAACAAACTACTCCCGCTCGATTAGAACGTTTTAGCAGATATTTAGAAGGCAAAGGAGTAATTGTTAATGTGCGCCGTAGCCGTGGTAAAGATATAGACGCCGCCTGCGGACAGTTAGCCAACAAAGTGGTTAGTTAATTTATAATGTACCGTTATGCTGTATTTTGTAAAACCAGATTGAGCGAGGTATCGAAG
>JACMRI010000120.1 GCA_014376525.1 Bacteroidia bacterium
ATAAAAAAACAAACAACAAAAAAATAAATAATGAAAAATACAATTTGGGTAAATATTTGGGAAACGCTAGGAGATAGAACTATAGCGGGTTACTCCATAAAAAAGGTTATGGCTGCATTTGCTATTACGGTAATATTAGTGTTAACCGCCATATATACTAATAGTGGGAACTTACTTGCTGTTACGGCAATGTGGCAAACATTTATACTTTCATTGGTAATTGTTAGAGCTGTAGAAAAAGTAAAAGGAGTATCAGATAAACCAACGGATATAGACGGTTCTATAGAAAATAATACACAACCAACTACCTAACATGGCAAATACAATTAAAAATTTATTAGGCTTATTACTTGGCATCATATTGTTTTTTTCGATTGGTTATTTTTATCACAAATCACATACCGATACTAAAATTGATACCATTACATACAAAAGCGATTCATTGGTATTTATTGATAGTACAAATCATAATGCAACGCATAATCATTTCCATATAACTAACGTTTATCAGGTAGGTACTAAAGATTCAAGTAATCATATAAAAAGTTATGATTTTATTATTGATACAGCAGAAATTATAAGGAAATATTTTACGGTTCGTTTTGTAACAGATACGATCAGGAATGATACTATTCAATTTGTAATTAACGATACGCTGTTTAATAATACAATTACAAGTCGTAAAACGCAATATAGACTATTACAACCGTACAAAACTATTATAACTAATACAATTTCGATACAGTCTACAGTTTCCCAAAACGGATTTTATCTAGGGACATTCTTAGGCTTTCATTCATCACAGGTACAATGTGTAGGTGTTGAAGCTAATTATGTAACTCATAAACTCAACTATGGTTTAGGCTACGATTTTAAAAACAATGCAGTAACGGGCAAATTATTATTAAGGTTAAATAAAAAGTGAACAACAAAACAACTAATTGAAATATTAAAATTAAATCCTATTAAATGAAATACACCATTGTTATAGCTGCCGTTGTTGGATTACTTCTGTTTTCAGGTAAGAAAAAAAATAATTCAATTACATCAATATTATTTATTGGTGATAGTAATACGGCTACACCTTTTAGTTATGCTGACCAATTAGCTAAAAAGTTTCCTACAATTCGTATGAAAAAAATTGCTTTAATTGGAGCTAAAACCGATTGGATTTTAGCACAATTAAAAAGCGAGCTAACGAAAAACAAATATGATTTAGTTTGCGTAATGGGAGGCAGTAATGATATTTATGCACTTTCAAAAATTGATAATGCAGAACAAAATTTAAATAGTATTTATAATATTTCTCACCAAAATGGCGCAAAGGTTTTAGCTATAACGCCACCAAATAAAAACTTTTTCATAAAGCGTACTGATCTAAAACAAAAGCTTTTATTCTCTTTAATTAACTGGATTAAATCAAATCAAAATACTGATTACTTCGTTAATTTTTGGGACATCACAAACAACAAATCATTTTTTACTGTAGCTGATGGTTTTTTACACGCACAATCGCCAGCACATAAAATATTAGCTAATACTATTATCAATACAATAAATCTAGTTCCAGTAAAGTAAAATATATGCACCACATAGATACTATAACAAAAAAAGAGGCTGAGTTGCTTGGTATTATAGATTCCGAAGGGTTGGGATTTATAAAGCCTCAAACTGCTTTTAAAAATATTACTGAACAAATTTTAGCAGAAATTAAAAAAGGTAATTTAGTTTGGCGACAAGGTTGGAGAAGTGGCGTAATTATTAAGGGTAAAACTTACGGTGCGCAAAATTACGAAACGCAACGTCCTTACACTGGTGGTAATGCTTTTTTTATCAATATGCAAAACCTACTTAACGGAACAAATTATAATTTTTTCTTAACTCATAAGCAAATTAGAGAACGTGGAGCTTCATTAAAAAAAGGCGCAAAAGCTTTTCCTGTTTCTGTTTTTATAAAAAACATCACTGTAAAAGAAATTAAAGTTAAGGGTGAAACAAAGCAAGTAAACGAAGAAGAGGTAGGTGTTATTTGGTACTATGTATATCCGATTGATATGGTTGAAGGCTTAAAAGAAATTAAGCGCAAAACACACAAGCCCGATACGTTTAATGAAATCATTGTTAGTGATGCGGAAACCATTATAAAGAATATGCCGTCCGCACCACCAATTAAACACGGTGGCGATAAAGCATTTTACACGCCAACAATGGACTATGTGCAAATGCCACACAAAAAGGCTTTTAAAGTACAGCAAGAATATTATAGCGTGTTGTTTCACGAATTAATGCACAGTACTGGACACACTAAAAGGTTGGATAGAGGTAATGATACACGCAGACGTGATGGAAGCGTAGAAGATAAAAAGGCGTATGCGTTTGAAGAATTAATTGCAGAATTAGGCTCGGCTTTTTTGTGCGGTGTATGTGAAATAGAATATTATACCGTTAATAATTCAGCCGCTTATTTAAAAGGGTGGGCCAGTAGATTGACTAAAGAAATTGAAGCAGACCCTAACTTCTTAAAACGTGCCGTATTTAAAGCGGTTCGTGGTGCTAATTATATTATAGGCACTACGCTTGAAAAGCATGGTGTTATAGTTAAGTATGGCGAAAAAAAAGAAGTTACAAAGCCTAAAGAAAAACATTACGCGGGTAAAGAAATTACTCCTAACAAAACCGTTAAAACTTCTGTAAATAAAGCTATTGAAGATTTAATAAGCATCGACAGTAAATTAAAAAATATTGGTGCGATGGCTTTAGGTATGCTTTTTAGTAGCTATAAAAATGACAATTTCCCTGATACAAACGAAGGTTTAAAAGGAAAGTTGTTTGAAAAAATGGAGCAACAAGGAATTGTTGAATACATGACTCGTTACGAATTAACAGATTTTGGTTTAGAAATAGTAAAAAAAATACAAGCAAGATTGGAAACATTAAAAGCAAAAAAAAGCGGAACGGATTTATTTCCTGAATTGGCGGGAACAAATAAACCTTTAATTGCATCAGTTCCCGAAGATATAGAGTTTACTATAGCTAAAAGCGGACACTATGAAGGGCTTGAGATTGCGTATTACAAAGGCGGTTTTATATATAAATATAAAAATGAATTTTGCATACAGTATGGTAAAAATTACCCAACAACTAAAACATTAAAAGAGGCTGTAAAAATTATTGATAAATATGAGAATGAAAGAACTCAAATTTCAGGCATCACGGATGCAGTGCTAATTTTTATTAACGCCTTTCTTTCGTTGCACAATAAAACGGTAACTAAAGAAGATTTAATATTTATTCTTACAAACTTTCAAAACGCTATTAAAGGCGGTTTAATTAAAGCAAAGCACCCTTTGAGTGTAATTGCAAATACGACGCAAGATAAGTTAGTTAGGCTTATCAATTCATTAAGCCCAAACGAAAAAATAAAGCTTGTAATTGCGGATAAAAATAAAATTACTGACAAAATAGAATCACTGCACGGCTTAGGGTTTTGGAATGTTATTGCGTCTGCCGTAATTGGTAAAACTGTAGAACACTTTGCACACAAGCATTTAACTAATAACGAAAAACCATCGCTTAACGGAATCGAAGGTTTTGTAAGAGCCGATAAAACCGAAAATGTAATTATGCCAGGTACTTACAAATTAAAAGGTGAGATCGGTAAAATACTTGGCGACATACAGCCGTACAAATACAGCATCGTTTTAACTGGCGACCCACACGCAGGTAAAACCGAAGTAGTGATGCAATTAGCTAACGCCTTTGCTGAAATCGGTAAAACCGTTGGTGCATTTATGTTGGAGCAGGGTGGTATGGAAAGTAAAGATACTAAAGGGGCTATTGATAGAAATATCAAAAAAGAAAATTTACAAAACGTTTACATCACTGGCGAAGCATCGAAAGGTATTGATTCAGTTAAGCAGTATGCCAAAACATTTAATGTAATTATCATTGATAGTTGGCAAAAACTAGGCATACCATCAACAAAATTTGATTCGTTGCGCCATGAGTTCCCGAATACAATATTCATAGTTATATTTCAACAAAATGGCGAAGGTGGTACACGTGGCGGTGTATCTGCTGACTTTGATACGCCTGTAGCATTAAAGGTGCATAAGGTTGATGAAACGTTCAACAATAATTACGTCGAAGTTAAAAAAAATAGAGGTAACGGAAATACGCTTTCATTAAAATATATGGTGAAAGCTAAAAAAACAACACACATTTAAAACCAAACAGTTAAAGATTTAACAACTAAAATATTATAATCATGGGAACATTTAGAAACACAAACGATTCAATTCCTGATGTACAAATCATTACAGGAAATTTAACAATTAATTATCCTATTTCATCTATTAGTATTGATAATACTGGCGATGCTGTAGGTACAGTTAATGGTAAAAATTTACAAGCAGGTAGGCAATTTAATTTTTCGGCAAAAGAATATTATAACGCCAATACATTCAACTTGGATGCTACAGGAACAGAGTTTACAGTAATAATTAATAAATAAAAAAACAACTACAGATGAAAAAAATTATTTTTCTTTTAGCGATGTGCTTCACGCTTTCCGCTATTTCTCAAACATCAATTACAGGCAGTGGTACAAAGCTACCATCACAAACAGGCAACGCAGGTAAATATTTAAAAACTAATGGTTCACAATTAAGTTGGGCAACGGTAACTGCTGGTTTATCTGCTTCCTTAACCACTGGTTATGTTCCGTATGCTGTTAGTTCAACGAGTTTAGCAAATAGTGCAATATATCAAGCAAATAACGGCTATATAGGTATAAATACAACAAGCCCAATAACGTCAAGTTATGCGGGTTTTTCTTATAAGGCTTCATCAACGGCTGGTGCTGGTTATTTATGGGCAGAGTTTGCAGATGTTAATCCTTTAGTAGGTTTAACAATAAAAAAAGATGGCGACATAACTACGGGCATAGATTTGTGTTCGGGCAACTTTGGCGCTGGTTATGGCTCAACTATATTTATGGACGGCACAAATAGAATGGTGTCTTTTTTAGGGTATCCGTATTGTTATAGTGCGGTTAATATAATGCTAAATAGTCAAAATTTAACTAATAATGAAAAATTTTCAATCGGTAGCGGTGAACACGGAATTAACACGGGTGGAAATATTTGGTTTTACGGTGCTAATTCATCAAATTCAAACCAACAAAGCGCATACGCTTCGGTAAGAGGATTAAAAGAAAATGCAACCGACGGAGATACAAAATCTTTTTTATCATTTTCGACAAACGACGGTGCAAGTGTAACTGAAAAAATGAATATTAGTTCTAACGGAAAC
>JACMRI010000121.1 GCA_014376525.1 Bacteroidia bacterium
TATTATGTATTTTGCATTATTAAAGGCTGACTTTGTGGTTATTGTAAATTTTTAAAATAAGCCAGCCTTATAGGGCAAACCGCTAATGTAGTGGACTAGAGGGATTAATTTTATAATTGTTGCAAAAGTAAACAAAAAAGCATATTGGTGTATAACAAAAAAAAACCCGCACAAGGCGGGGTTTTTTTTAATAATTTTAATATTTGTTAAGATTATTGTTTTAATGTCATTGTTCCAGTTGATACTGTAGAACTTGTAACTGATGAAGTTGTAGTCATAGAACCTGATGTGTTAGAATTAGAATAAGTTCCATTCATGTTGATATCGGTTACTATTTTCATTTCTTTGTTAGCTAAACGTAATAATGTCCAAACACCTGATGCTTGACCTTTAGCATAAGAAACAGCGTTGGTTTGAACATCTGTTTCTTTAAAAGATTGACCACCAAATGTATTGGTTTTCAATTCTGTTTCAATAGTATTTTTAGTTAATGTACTTAATGCAACTTGTTCTTTGTTCTTAGTATTAGGATCGTTTTTACCTAAAAAGTTCCAAGTACCCGTTTCTTTAATATCGTAAGTAGTTTCTTTTACTGTGTTACCATTGTTTGATGTTGATTTTAAAGTAAATAACTTTGTAGATGACCAAGTACCGTCTTTCTTAATAGAGTAAGCGTTAGTGGTAACAGTACCTTCTTTTGTAGTAGTTGTAGTTACGCTACTTCCTGCACCTGTATAAGAGTTTTCCTCTTTAGTTGTGGTAGCAGTCCAAGTATATTTGCTTACTGAAACACTTGTACCTTGTGGATCAGTACCTTTTGTTGTTGAAGTCATATCTTGTGTATCTAATTTCCATTCTCCTGCAAAACGAGATTTACGAGATGTTAAAGATAATGTTGGATCTTCTTCACCTTTTTTACAAGATGTAATTGATGCTACTGTAGCTAATGCTAATACTGATAATGTTAATTTTTTCATTTTGTTTTTTTGTTTTTGTTTTAGTTTATTATTAATTATTTATTGTTGTTATCTGTTTTTAATTTTTACAATACAAAAGTAGTTATTGTTTTTAATAAAACAAGTTTATTTTTAGGGTTCGTCCTACAAAAAATATGAGTGAACTAAAAAAAGTGTTTTATTACTTACTATAGACGTACTAATAAAATTGGTTTAGTAATAGAAGGATTGTTATTAATAGTTAAATCTATAGTTTCTGTATAAGGTTTAAAACCTTCTTTGGTAACTGTTATTGTATATTTTTTTTTTGCTTTAAGCATACAAAAATAACTTCCTTCGGCATTGCTATTTATTTTGTGTACTTGTTCGTTGGTTATTGCATCAGCTATTATTATATCTGCCTCTACGCCTTGCGATGCTTCGTTATCTATCACATCTCCTTTAATAATGACAAGCTCTTTGCTTTTTTCGGCATCTTCTTTATTTACTGGCATTATACCACTTTTAGTCATATCTATTTTATATATGTCTCGTTCGCCTAAAGCGTTGGGGCCATTGTTGCGTGAGTAGTAGGCAGTGGTGTTATTTGCAGTAAGTACAAAGTGTAGGTCATCGTTTGTGGTATTAATAGGATAGCCCAAATTTTCGGGTTTAGACCACGACCCATCGGTTGCTAATGTTGTTTTATAAATATCGTAACCACCCATGCTATTATGCCCTTTGGAACTAAAAAAGAGTGTTTTACCATCAGGGTGTATATACACAGCTACTTCGTCGTCAGGTGTATTTACTATACCACCAAGGTTTTCGGGAATACCCCATTCGCTTTTTGAAATCTTTTTTACTTTGTAAATATCTCCGTTGCCGATAGTGTTTTTGCCTTGGCGTTCGCTTACAAAATAAAGTGTTTGTCCGTCGCTACTAAGGCTTGCCGAACTTTCAAAATAACTAGAATTTATATTTTCACTTACACTACGTGGTGTACTCCATTTGCCCGATTTGTTAAGGTTACTCACAAAAATATCTCCACTACGGGTTTCGTCAGGAATGTTTTTATACACAAATACTTGGTTACCGTCTGGCGATATACTTAATGAGGCATCGTGCGCTTCACTATTTAAAGAACCTTTAATAGCTTCAGCTTCTGACCATTTGCCTGTACGTTCGTCAAAGTTAGTCATATAAATATCTTCAAAATATTTGCCATCAAATTCGTTATCAACCCCTCCCCCACGTGTATCCTCACGGCGCGATGTAAATATCATTGTTTTACCATCGGCAGTTATTGATGGTGCATAATCATCATACTTAGAATTAATAACCGTGCCCATATTGGTAATGGTAACATCAACTGGTTTTTGTATAAATTCCTTAGCACGTTCGCACTCTATTTTTACCTCCATAGCACTTTCGTACTCTTTTGGCTTACCTCCTTTTTTTCCACTTGCCAAATAATCGTTTACTTCGGCTATTGCCTCGTCTAACTTGCCTGTACTATGGTAACATTTAGCTAACAATAAATGTACATTTTCGTTGTATTTAGGTTTTTGTTTGAGTGTAGTTTCAAAGTACGTAATAGCATCATCGTATTTTTTTAGTTCTAACAAACATTGCCCAGCATTATAGTTGTAACTGGGGTTGTTAGGCTCTTTGGCAAGCATATCATAATACATTTTGAGAGCTCCACGATAGTCGTGCGCACTTAATTTATCTTTTGCTAATACTTCTTTTACTTTATCGCCTGCAAATACATTGGTTATAAATAATAATGTAGCAAGTGTAGCGGTGAGAATTTTTGTAGTGTTCATAAAAGCAAATATAATAATATGAATTATATAGCAGTTAAAAAATTACAAAATAAATTAGAATATATCACTCCCCAGTATTAATTATCTAATTAAGCATTTAATTTTAAAATTTAAACAAGTACTATTGTGGATAGATTAAAAAAATAAAATTTTATATATAAATGAACAGAATAGTATTAAACCCTGGCAAAGAGCAAGCCTCGTTACGTTTTCATCCGTGGATATTTAGTGGCGCCATTAAGCGTATAGTAAACGAACAAGGCGTGTCGGTAGCCGTTACCGATGGAGAAGTAGTGGCTGTGTATGATAACAAGCAACAATTTTTGGCAATAGGGCAATACCACAACAATAGTATTGCGGTACGTATAATTTCGTTTGATGAAGTAGCAATAGACCAAAATTTTTGGAACAAAAAAATAAGCGACGCCTTTACACACCGTACTAACGTTGGGCTTACTAATAATAGTAGTACTAATGTATACAGACTAATACATGCTGAAGGCGATGGTTTACCAGGTTTGATTATAGATTTTTATAACGGTACAGCAGTAGTACAAAGCCACAGTATAGGTATGCACTTGGCAAAATCATTTATTGTAGAAGCTTTAAAAGCCTGTTATGGCAAGGCATTGAACGGCGTGTATGATAAAAGCGAAGATACATTAGCAAAACCAATAGTAGCCAAATATGAAGTTAAGAATGGATTGATATGGGGCGAAACCCTTACCAATGAAGTAACAGAGCACGGTCATACATTTAACGTAAACTGGGAGACGGGGCAAAAAACTGGTTTTTTTATAGACCAACGTGAAAACCGTGAATTGCTGGCGCAGTATGCCAAAGGAAAATCGGTACTAAACACGTTTTGCTACAGTGGCGGATTTTCTGTATACGCTTTAAAAGCGGGCGCTACACTAGTACACAGCGTAGATAGCAGTGCTAAAGCAATAGAGTTAGTAAATCAAAATATAGCCTTAAACTTTGGTGCTAATGCAACTATTGCACACGAAGCATTTGCTCAAGATACCTTTAATTTTTTGAGTAAAGCTACTGAAAAGTATGATATTATAGTGCTTGACCCTCCAGCATTTGCAAAGCATCAAGACGCTAAGCACCAAGCTGTGCAAGGTTACAAACGCTTAAATGGCGAGGCTCTAAAATACCTCAAACCTGGCGGGTTATTGTTTACGTTTAGTTGCTCGCAAGCGGTAGATAAGTTTACATTTAACAGTACTGTGCTAAGTGCTGCTATTATTGCAGGGCGCAAAGTACGTGTGCTGCACCAATTGCACCAACCAGTAGACCATGCGTATAGTATATTTCACCCTGAGGGCGAGTACTTAAAAGGTTTGGTATTGCAGGTAGATTAGCGTGTTTAATTTTGTGTAATTTATTCCGTTTTGATTTCTTCTGGATGTTTTTTAAAATTCAAATTAATTCCTAAAATACCAAAACCATAAAAAGGTAACTTATTAAACTCTAATTTATTAATTTGTTGAAAGCCTAATTTTACTACAAACGAAAATCTATTTACGTTAAGACCCAATACAACTCCAGCGCTTTGAGTTAAGCGGTGGTGCTTAGGATTGGTAAATAAACTATCGGCATTATGTATTTTGGTGGTGTAGTGTGTTTTTCTAAACAATAATAAACCTATGCCTACATCGGCTGCCAGGGTATATTTTGGTGTGTAAATACCTGGCAATATATTCATGTTCGTTACAATATCATGCAGTTTGTAGAGTGTTATTTTCTTTTTTACCGACGATGTAATAATGGCTATAGGCAAGTTAAATTTTCTTTTTTTATATACGTTTATTTGAAATCCTTTTTTGAAAACAAAACGGGTATAATGTTTTTTATTCAACGGGTCACTAAAGTCAATTATACCTGTAATATCACGCTTTATTATTTTAAAATAACGCGTGTGGTTAAATCCATAGCTAACGTTTGCAAATGATTCGGAGTATCCTACTCCTACAAAAAACTGATTGTGATACTTGCCCAGTTGTGTATATAACTGTGCATTAGTATTTGTATGGATTACAAATGATAAAGCGAGTATAAGTATATGTTTATGTTTATAGTAAGGTATAATTAGACGGAGAGTTTAAGTACTAATATTTAATTTCAAAAATTTAGTTATGTTATATTGATATATAACAGTTGTGTATTTACTTAAACTTCATACCTAAGTTGTGCATTACAAAAGACCATATATCTGTGTATTCGTCTATTTGTTTGCTAATGGGTTTTCCACTGCCGTGTCCTGCATTAACGTCTATGCGTATTAACGTTGGGTTTTCGCTCGTATTTAATTCTTGTAAGCGTGCTGCAAATTTAAATGAATGAGCAGGCACTACTCTATCATCATGATCGCCAGTGGTAATAAGGGTTGCGGGGTAAGTTATGTTTTTTAAATTATGATATGGCGAGTAACTTTTTATGTACTCGTACTCTTCTTTATTATCTGCACAACCGTAATCGCTAGTCCATAAATAACCTATAGTAAACTTATGAAACTTAAGCATATCCAAAACTCCTACAGTAGGTATAGCTACTTTGGCCAATGTAGGTTCCATAGTCATAACTGCGCCTATTAGCAAGCCTCCATTGCTACGTCCGTGTATAGCAAGGCTTTCGTGGTTGGTGTATTTATTGTCGCATAGGTAATTAGCTACAGCTATAAAATCATTAAAACAATTTTTCTTTTGTAATTTAATTCCTGCTTTGTGCCACTCTTCTCCATACTCGTCGCCACCACGTATTCCAGCTACAGCATACACTCCACCTTGCTCTAAAAAAACGCATCTATCTACTCTAAATTCGGGTGCGTAATGACTACTAAATCCGCCATAACCAAACAAAAAACAAGGATTAGTTCCATTTAACTCAATACCTTTTTTGTGTACTAAAAATACTGGTATTTTAGCACCATCAACAGGTACAAATATTTGTTCTGTTACATACTCATCGGCATTAAAATTACACTTTGGTATAAATGTAGCACTCAATTTATTATTTTTAACATCATAATTATATATTGCAGTAGGTGCAGTAAAAGTGTTTATTTCCATGCTATAATTACCAGTAATCTCATTGGCGTTAGCACTTGCTAATTGACATACTTCGGGCATTTGTAATTGTTGTAATTGTTTACCTTCATAATTATAAACATAGGCCTGCGATTTTACATTATCTAAATAAGATAACAACAACGTGTTTTTGTTGCCGCTTACTACTTCCAATAATTGTCCTTTATCCGCTATTACTATTTTGGTTTTTTTAGTAACAATATCAAAACTTATAACTTGCTTATTAGGTGCTTTATAATTAGTAGATAAATAAAGTGTAGTAGGCGTGTTGTGTATTACCGACCAATCATTATCAAAATTATTACTTATTGTTATTAACGGTAGCGTACTATTGCTAGTACTTTTTAAATACAGTGCATTGCCAGAAGTAGATTCGCTTTCGTATATCATTACCCATTTTTCGTCATCAGTAATATCTGCGCCAAATGTGCGTTTTGGGGCTTTCGTATTTTCATATACCAATGAGCCATCGGTAGTAGGAGTTTTTAAATTATAATAAAATATTTTATGACCCTCGTTAGCTTCTGTAAATGTTTTGCCATTGTCTTTAGGAGCGTTATATTTACAATAGTAAAACCCCGCATCGCCACGCCACGCTATGCTTGTAAACTTTGTCCAGTTTAATACTTTGCTCAAAGTTTTCATAGTGCTAAGGTCTATGGTGTAAATGTCTGTCCAGTCGCTCCCTGCTTTAGCCAAGGCATAAGCCAAATATTTTGCATTTTTGGATATGCCAAATGTGGTAATACTTGCAGTGCCATCGGCAGCTAATGCATTAGGATCCAACACTAATTTCTCTTTACCATCAATGCCTTTCATATACAACACCGATTGATTTTGCATACCATTATTTTTAAAATAAAACTCACAACCTGCTTTATAAGTAGGTGCTGTAAGCTTTTCGTAATTCCACAATTTTTGCAACCTATTTTTTACAGCAGCTCTATTATCTAACTTGCGCATATAGTTTTCGGTCACTTTATTTTGGGTTTCAACCCATGTTTTGGTTTCTGTGCTATTGTCGTTTTCTAACCACGAATATTCGTCAGTTAGAGTGTTGCCAGCTACTACAAATTCTTCGGCGCGTTTGTGTGTTGGTGGGTATTGCATATATTGCGCTAAAGATGTGTTTATAAGTGTTATTACTAATACTGAAGTGGTAAGTATAATTTTCATTTTGTGCAAAATAACGCGTTTAAAGTTTCATAATGTAAGCTAATGTGTAATAGGCAGGGCGATTGTCAAAAGCATTGGCAGCGGGCATAGCATCGGTAGTAAGAGTATGCGTATGATTGCCATCAGTAGAAGTTTGAAAACCACCACGAGAAATTCCTGATGCTCCACCATCGGCAAATTGAGCTCCTGTAGTAAAACCAGAGCCGTGCTCGGCAGGTAACGGATCAGAATAAAATACACCCGCTGAGTTGGGTCCGTTGCCATGAAAATGATTACCATCGGTACTTGTGGTAGCAGTGTGTATGTGCGCTGGAAGTTGCGCAGGAGTTAGCGTTAGCGCATCTGTACCGCCTGTAGTATTTACTAAGTTACTGGTACCTGAAGCCACTATAAATCTATCTCGCAAATCGGGTGTGCCCAATGTGCCATCGCAAAATGCCCAACCCGCGGGTATGTTTGATATAGCACCACTCCACATTACTATTACGCCTGGAGGCAGCCCATTTACAGCCTGCCAAGTACCTTTACCTGTAGCATCGGAGGTAAGTACTTTACCCACCCCTTGTGTACCATCTACTACTTTAAGACTGCCTACTACGTGTAGTTTTTCGTCAGGATTGGTTGTGCCAATACCTACATTTTGTGCTTGTGCAACCAATCCGAACAAAGAAAATAAAAATAGTAATATGGCTTGATTTAACATAGTGTGAAGTTTTATTATTTGTAACAAATATAATTTTTTTAACCGAATGAATTTCGATATAAAAGCATTACAAACCTTATAGTTTGCAACGCTTTTATATTGAAACTATGGTGTTATTATTTAACTAACAATTTGCCTATTATTAATCCAAATATACCAAGCGCTTTACTACCTTCTGTTTGTCCTATAAGGCTTGCCAAATATAAGTTGCGCATCACTACGCTAATGAATATAACTTACAGGTTTATACTTTTTATTGTTGGGTTTTTTAGTTAATGAGTTTAATATATTAGCCAACATTGACGCTGTAATATTAATAGCCGCCGAAGCATAAAAACTATACATAATCATCAAATTATTTGTTACGCTTTGTAAAATATTTATTTCAATTGACTAACCACTTTTTCTTTCGGCTACCATCTAAAAAAAATGCTACATCGGTCAATTTGCATAATACTATTTTAACTTTTAACACATTCAATTTGGCTAATGTAGTATACGATATTCCAACATCGTTATAGTTATTGATTATTTGCGAGTTGTTAATTATTGATTTGCTTACGCGTTATTTTAATGTATTTTGAAACGTGCTGGTTTTGTAAACTTATCTTTTTCGTTCTACAGTGTAATTTACCAATAATTCCAAAGCTTGTCGTGCTTCATTATTATTAAATTTATGTAACAAGAGTAATGCTTCGTTTTTAATAGCAAGCATACGCTCCGTAGCATAAGCAATGCCATTGTGCTTGGTTACAAACTCTAATACTTGTTTTACTTTTTGCGTATCGTTGTTGTTGCTTTTAATTATGTAAATTATCTTTTGCTTTTCTATCCAAGAAGACTTATTTAGTGCGTGTATTAGAGGCAAAGTCATTTTCTTTTCTTTTAAATCATTACCCAATGGCTTGCCTACATCATCGGTACCGTAGTCAAACAAATCGTCTTTTATTTGAAACGCAATTCCAACTAATTCTCCAAATTTTTTAATAGTTTGCATATCCTCTAGGCTCTTATTATTAGTACTTGCTAAACCAGCAGCACAACACGCTGTAATAAGCGATGCTGTTTTTTTGCGTATTACTTCAAAATAAACAGCTTCATTAATGTCTAATTTGCGTGCTTTTTCTATTTGTAAAAGTTCACCCTCAGCCATTTCTCGCGTGGCTTGGCTTACTATTTCTAATAATGTAAATTCTTTGTGTTCTACGCTTAATAATAAACCACGTGCAAGTAAATAATCGCCTACAAGTACTGCTATTTTGTTTTTCCAAAGGGCATTTATACTAAAAAAACCACGTCTCAATTGCGAATCATCAACTACATCATCATGTACTAGTGTAGCAGTGTGCATAAGCTCTATAAGCGATGCTGCACGATATGTACTATCGTTAATGTCGCTAAATAATTTAGCTGTTAAAAAAACAAACAATGGGCGCAATTGTTTGCCTTTGCGTTTTATAATATAGCGCGTAATGGTATCCAATAGTGGCGTTGTACTTTTCATGGATTCTCGAAACTTGATTTCAAAAATTTCCATTTCAGCTTGCACTGGAGTTTTTATGCGTGCGTATATATCGGCCATTTAAGGATATAGTATTGGTTTGTTTGTAAAACAAAAGTAAGGTTAATTATTTAGCTATTGCTGTATTAAAGTGCATAATTATGTCCTATCAAATACAGTTATATTTTAACCAAATTGTTTTGCCTGTTTATATAAGTATGGCTATTCACGCCTTGGTTACTGTATATTCGGCAGACTGAGTAATTAAGCAGAGTCGAAGTAATAATAGTGTGTAATTAAATGGGCTTCGACTTTGCACACCACTAAAATGTAAATATATTTTGTAAATATTTTACCAAAATATAATTGTAAATAACACAACCCCTACAAAAACTAAATGTTTGTAGGGGTTGTATTATTGTATTATTTTGCAGTAATTATTCTACAGCTGTGTGTTTAGCTTGTGTTTTTTCTTTATGTTTTATTATTTGAGTTTTAAGTGCATCGCATACTTCTTCGCACGACTCTTCAAATGATTTTGCACTACGTTTAGCAAACATATCGTGACCTTTTACCAACAATTTTATTTCGGTAACTTTATTTTCGCTGTCGCTTGCTTTGTCTAATTTTAATATTACCTCTGCCCCATTTATTTGGTCAAAGTAGGTTAATAGTTTTTCTACTTTTTCATTTACGTAGGAAATTAATTTTTGGTCTGCTGTAAAGTGTACCGATTCAATGTTAATTTTCATGATTTTTGTTTTTAAAAGTGAAATTAAATAAGGGTTAATTATGCGTTTTTTGGTATTTATTTTTAATAGTTTACTTACGCCTTTGGATGAGCCAAGTTATATGTTTTTTTTAATTTATCAATAGAATTGTGCGTATAAATTTGCGTTGCCGATAAGTTGGCATGTCCCATCATTTCTTTTATTGCATTTATGTCGGCGCCTTGGTTAAG
This sequence comes from Bacteroidia bacterium, assembly GCA_014376525.1. GTDB lineage: Bacteria > Bacteroidota > Bacteroidia > UBA4408 > UBA4408 > JACMRI01. Next base: position 10,201 of record JACMRI010000121.1, read on the forward strand.
TAGGTGTGTAGCAAAGGTGTGGCGCAATACGTGCGGACTTTTACGATCGGTGGTGGGGAGTAGCGATAGCATTTGTTTTATTACCTTGCCCATTTTGGCGGGTGTAAACGGCTTGTTTTTTTCGTCAATGAGCAATTGGTCATACGGTACATTAGCACGTTGTTGCAATTGTTTTTTAAGCATAGTGCACAAGTCTTGTGTTATGGGTATAATACGCTCTTTACTACGCTTACCCATTACTTTTATTTGCATATTAAATATATCTACATCAGTAATATTCAAATTAATAATTTCGCTTAAACGTGCACCAGTGTAGTAAAATAAGTTAAAACTTAGGTAGTGCGTAAAGTCTTTTTCGTTATTTAAATTGTAATTAATTTCAAAATAGTGATACAGATTTTCCATACGCGATTCCTCTACAAACTGCGGTAAACGCTTGTGTTGCTTAGGCGAAACTATTTTTAACATTGGGTTAACAATAATCCAACTGTGGCGCATCAAAAATTTATAATAAGTTTTAAGTGTAGATATTTTTCGGTTAATTGTGTTGGATTTATTTTCGTCTTGCGCTAAAAAACTAATCCAAGTACGTATGTGTTTGCTAGTAATATCGCTAATGGTGTTGCAGTGTACGTTGAGTATTATGTATGTTTGATACTGCGCCAAATCGGTCATGTAGGCCGTAGTTGTATGTCCCGAAAATCGCTTTTCGAACCGCAAATAATTTTCGAATTCTATATCGTAAAACATGGTTGAATATAAAACAAAAAAATGTATGAAGTAACAATTAAAAATAAAAATTATAATTTACATTTAAACCCAATCGTATAGTGGTTTACTGCACTATGAGTTCTACTCCACTATTCCACCAAAAACGTAAATATTAATTGGTAAAATAATTGGACTATTTAATTGTGAATTAATCTTTCTTATGTTTTAATGCTTCACACATACTATATATTACATATAATTTTATGTTTAGTTAGCAACTTTCCAAATGGCTTTTACACTAATTAATTTTTCGATAATCCTTCGTTTAATGGTTATGTTTATAAATATTACAAGTGATATTAATGAAGATAATTGTGATTTGAAAATAATTTTAAACAGTGCAATTTTTTAAATTACACTGTTTAAAAAATTACGTGGCTTTTATACTGTAGGCATTTACTTTACTAAGTAGCCACGCATTATTTATTGCAACATAATTAATATTAATTACACCTCCATATAATTCCACGCACTATCATAAGCATTTACACGTTGTGTATATTCTACAAAATCGTTATAAAATTTGTGATTGGCAATAGTGGCGCTATCACCTATCACTATTAGTTTTTGCTTGGCACGCGTCATGGCTACATTCATACGTCGTATATCGGCTAGGAAACCTATTTCGCCCTCAGAGTTGCTACGTACAAGGCTTATAGCTATAATATCTCGTTCTTGTCCCTGAAATCCATCTATAGTTTTTACTGTAAGTTTAATGTTATAATTAGCAAATGGTTTGCCTTCATCAATTATAGTTTGTAATAAATTAACTTGCTCTTTATACGGCGATATTATACCTACGGTAAGTACATTTTCGTTAGCGGTATGAGCAGTGTATTCTTCTAGTAATTTTGATAAATAATTAATAAGTAAGTGCGCTTCATCTCTATTAGCAAGCGATAAACTTTCTTTGTTAATAGCATCTTCATAGCCGCAACCCGCAGTATCAATATAAGATAGCGGTGTGTGGCAATATATTAAATTATCATTAGGTATTAGCACTGTAGTTTTTACGGTAACATCGGCCTTTAGCATGTTGTTATATAACTGCTCGTTGCTAAACTGCATTATATCTTGGTGCATACGGTATTGCGTATCCAATAGTGTAGATAGTTGGGGCTGTTGAATACATTTTTCAAACAAGGTTTCTTTAAGTATTTTTACCGCACTATCTGTACTCTTTACTGTTGGCGGTAGTTGAAGGTGGTCGCCCGCCATAAGCACACGGTTGGCTTTGGCTATTACCATCCAACACATAGGCTCTAAGGCTTGCGCAGCTTCGTCTATTACTACCGTATTAAATGTTTTTTTACGCAACAAGCGATGCATCGATCCTACTGGCGTGCAGGCAATTACTTGTGCTTTGCTTAATTCATCGTTTACAATAAAATCTTCCAATAACTCTGCTTCCGTTTGGCATTTACGAGCTTCAACAAATAGCAAGTGCTTTTGCTCACGTTCCTCACGTCCAAAATTACGTTTATACTTTTGTGCCATCCGCTTATATTCATCGGCAGTCTTGCGCAGGCCTTTTATGTCTTTAAAATTTTGATGACGAGATACTTTATAGTCTAACGAATTACTTAACACCTCCTCGCTTATACGTGCAGGATTACCCATACGCAATACTCGTACCCCTTGCTCGGCTAGTTTTTCTACTAATAAATCTACTCCTGTGTTACTTGGACAGCATACCATTAGTTGCTTTTCGTTGTGCAGTATATGGCGTATAGCTTGCACTATAGTAGTAGTTTTTCCAGTACCTGGAGGCCCATGTATTATAGCTACATCGTTAGCATTTATACAACTATTTACTGCCGCATTTTGCGAAGTATTAAGGTTGGTAACTTGTATAGGATAATCGTTTATTTTAAACGTAGGTTGGTTTAGTCCAAATATAACATCTCTTAGTTCGGCAAGGCGATTATTATCTGCCTTATACACCAAATCTAATGCTGCAAACATTTCTTTATAACTACTCTCATCAAATAATAAGTTTACACCCATTTGCCCACGCTTGCACCAATCGGGCAGGTCGTCTATAGTTAGTGCTACACGCATACGGTTGTGTATAACCGACTTTACGGTTCCCTTTATTGGCTTGGCCTCCGTGTCTGCTTGCGAAAATATGCTTACCATTTTACCACCACCAAATTGATGCGAAGTATTGAGGGCTTGCGTACGTTCTAACTCTACAATTATATAATCGCCAGTGCCTACTTCTTCATTAGTAATAACAATAGGATACCATGTAACGCCTTGTTCCTTGCGGTGATTAAGATTGTTGCGTTTAAAATAGGCTTCGTGTTGCTTTAGGTCGGCATCGTATTCGTGTTTTAAGGCTTGTGTAACTTGGGTTATATAGAGTTGTTGAGGTGATGGCATAGTATAATATATAATGAAAATATGATTGCTAATGTAGCTTAAATATTAATTTTTTAAAATTATTTTCAATTAGTGGGGTGTTAAAATAAATTATTGTGCATTTTGATATCGGTTAAATTATTGTGCGGAAAGTTTCAATATGTTTTTGCCATTACCTTTATTTATCACATCGCTAATTCAAGTTATAAATGCAAATTTTGATGGAGAGGTAAGTTAAATTTATTTTTACTGTTTAGGGTAAGTCGCAATGAATTTATTTTTTCTCTTTTCTCATAAAAACAATCTTTATGCAAACTCCTTAGGTTACAATTATTAGTCGAATCTAAGAATTAAAAAAGGGTTAAACAATTAGTTTAACCCTTTTTTTAAAAATTGCAATAGTTATTTATTTCATTACTGTAATAGTACCTTTACTATCGTAAGGTTTAGCTGTTGCTGCCGCAGATTTAGCCTGAAGTACATAGTAGTAAGTACCTTCAGTTACTGATTTGCCAGCAAGTGTTCGTCCGTCCCAACCTACGTTTTTACCATTAGTTTCAAATATAAGTAAGCCCCAACGGTCGTATATTGATAGAGTAAAATCATCATCTAAACCAATGTTAGGAAATACAAAAAAGTCGTTGCTACCATCACCATTTGGAGAGAATACGTTACTGTATTTAATACCTTCTCTAATTATAATTTTTGTCATTGCAGTATCAGCACAACCATTAGCTGTTTTTACTATTAAAGTAACTGGGAACTCTCCTGGTTTAGTAAACAAATGGCTTGGATTTTGTAATGCAGAAGTAGCTTCGGCATCTGTAAAAGTCCATTTCCAATTATTAATTATTTCAGGTGTCGCTACTTTAGAGCTATCCATAAATGTATATACATCGTTAATTGTACCAATGTTCATAGTATCTATTTTGGCAATAGGAGCAGCATATGAATTAATGGTATAATTAGAAGAATCTGAGGCACAAGTACCAAATGCTTCCGAAACTTTAACTATACCCGAATTTACCGCACTCCAATTAGTTATAATAGTATCATTTAACGGATTACCAATGATTGTAACTCCTGCAGGCAATACCCAATTATAATTTGATGTAGTACTTACACCATTAGCTATAAATTTTAAAAACACCTCGCTACCACATTTGGCCACGGGACCTACTAACAATGGCATTCCTGGTTTTTGAATTCCTAACACAAAAGGATCTTTACCATGATCAGAAGAGTCCTGAAAACTTAAATAATTATTACGAAATACTGTTGCAAAAGGTGCATTTACACCTTGATTATCCGTGAAACCTTTGCTATTCCATTTAGATGCCTGCGGAAAACCCCAGTGGCTAATACCTGTCCAAGCTCCATCAGGTACTGTAAGGTAATTTACTGTTACTGTAGCGTCTACTGATGAACCCACTTTATTAATACGGTGATAAAACTTATCGTTTAGTTTACAATTACCACTGTCGTTAGTAGTTAAATTAAAACCATCTACAGTAGCGTTGTTATTTACAAAAGCTACACCATATTCACTAGGTGTAGTTGAACTTGGTAGCATTTCAATGGGGCGGTAAGTACCAGCTACACCCACAGGGTAAGTGTAAGATATTGTATTACTATTGGTTGCTCTAAATAATTTACCCTTACCAGTACTGCTTACGAAACCAGAGTTTGGCAGAAAAATTATAGCTGATGTTGAAGGATTTAATATTTCCATATAATAACCTTGTGTAGCCAATTCTACTGAATTTAACGCAAATGTACCTGTTGCATTTACTTTAGCGTGTTGCTCTTGCTGGTTAGTGCCTGTTGCGCTTGTAAAAGAAAGATTATGAAATGTAGTTATTTGTGAGCCTTTTATTTTTTGAGTTCCCGTTGGCATTATTACATCACTATTGTTAGCTGTAAATACTCCGTTGTTGTTCCAGTCTTGCTCAACTATATATTTACCATTGCCTTGAGAATTACTTAAAGCATCTATTATTTCAAAATCGCCAAAAATAGAATTTGTACCCGTATTAAGTGGCGAATTTTTAACTTCTATTTGACCATCGTTAGTAAACTGCGATGCATTGTTTAATGATAATTTACCATTAACAGTCATTACTGTACTACTTGACGAAGTAACAGCTACAGTAGCACCATTGCTATAAAAAATTGCATTTTGTGCTTGTGCCATAAATGGGGTAGCCAATAATGCTATTGCGGATATTTTAGTAGATATTTTCATCTTTCTTATGTTTTTTATTAATACTAAATAACTAATAAATTTAGATATAAGCAAATTTTATTTTGTTTATAGTAAATATAAGGTAAAATTAATGCAATGCTAAAGTTTTAATGCTGTTTTTTATACGTTTACATTATATAACACGTGGTGTTGCCTCTACTAAACATTGTGTTTCGTGGTTAAAATTTTGCAATTCTACCAATTGTGCTTTTCTCCCAATGGCAATATTTCCATGGCTCATATCTATACCCAAAAATTTAGCTCCGTTGTGTGTAGCCCACTGAACAAGTAAAGCAGTAGTGAGTTGTGGGTAATAGCGTTGCAATGTTTTCATTTCGGCTACTATGCATAATTGGTCGTTGCTGGCAAGGCTATCTGTACCAAGGGTTATAAGGGCATTGTGGTGCAAAAGCATTGGTATGTTAGGCAAACTATTTTCTATATAAATATTAGTATTTGGACATAAGCACCAATAAGTATTAGGATTTAGAGTTTGCGCTAATGCCACGTCATGTGCTGTAGTAAATGTATTATGTACGTACTGTGTGCGGAGTGTAGCGGGTAGTTGTGGTGCAATGTATTGCATTGCGCTTTGGTGTGTAGCCATGTGGGCTGTAAGGTCTATACCAAAGTTGTGTATGCGGTTAAATGTTTTGCCTGTGGCAAATTCAAAAAATTCATTCTCGGCTTTGCTTTCTTGTGTGTGTATGGTAAGTGGTGCATTGTTTAATTTACAATGTGCATTTATAAGTTGTAATAGTTGTTTGCTTACGCTATATGGCGCGTGAGGTGTAAGGCTAGCTTTACCTTTGGGCAATTGGTTAAATAGGTCCAAACCTAAGGTGTAGGCAGTTTTTGCTCTGCTTGGGCTAAATCCATACAGTTCCACAAAAGTATGGTAATATAATTGTTGTTGTTCTTTAATGGCAAATGTAGCATCGGTATTGCTTATATCGCCTACGGCTATTATGCCATTGTTACACATGGTTTTTTGCGCTATTTGCGCATGGTGCTGTATGGTTTTGGTATGGTTAGTTTTTAGGTTTTCTAACTCGGTTATAAAATCATTAATTCCATTATGTTTGCTTATTTTCCCCTGCAAATACGATAGTTCTAAATGGCAATGCGCGTTAACCATAGCGGGCATAATAGCGCCTTTGAGGTACGTTATAGCATTAGTAGCTACAGGTGTAGTACTGCATAAACTTGTAATTATACCTTCGTTATTTACACCTATGTACATATCAAAAGCTACATTACCTAAGCCATCAAATAGTGTAGGGGTATGATAATAACGCATTTTTGGTGTTTTATTTGTAGTTATACACTTGTGTAAGTATAGCTACATCAATAGGTGTAAGCTCCATACCACGGCGTGCATATACTCGTGTGGCTATTTCTATGGCCTTATCTAACCTAAAGGTTTCGCTATCGGTTATGCCTCCCCATGTGTAGCTTGGTACATAAGTAGACGGAAATCCTGGACCAAATATATTAGCACATACGCCTACTACAGTACCAGTGTTAAACATGGTGTTTATGGCGCATTTACTATGATCTCCCATTATTAGTCCGCAAAACTGCAGTTCAGTATCTTGGTAGTTTTGTACCGTATAATTGTATAGTTTTACGTTGCCATAATTGTTTTTTAGGTTTGAATTATTCGTATCGGCCCCTAAGTTGCACCATTCGCCAATTACCGAATTACCTAAAAAACCATCGTGGGCTTTATTACTATAGCCTATTATTACTGAGTTATTTATTTCTCCTCCCACCTTGCTATGCGGACCTATAGTAGTTGCTCCATATATTTTAGTACCCAGTTTTAATGCAGAGTTTGCGCACAAAGCAAACGGACCTCTTACTATACTTCCCTCCATTACCTCAGCATCAACGCCAATGTATATAGGTCCTGTAGAAGCATTTAAAATACTACACTCTACCGTTGCCCCTTGCGCTATAAATATATTGTGCGGTGCAATACATGTATTAGTAGGTGATATTGGTTGCGATGCTTTACCTTTGGTTAATAGTGCAAAGTCGTTGCGAAGTTCTAAATCATTATACGTAAATATGTTATTGGGGCGTTGCAATAATGTAAATGATTGGGTAGTGTTTTGTATTAAAAATGGTGTTATACTTAATGTACTAGCAAACGTCTTGGCATTAGTTTCGTTGGCTCTTACAGCTATCCAAGTATTGTGTGTGGCATCTATTAAAACAGTATTAATTGCTAATGTTTTAATTTCATTTACCAATGCTTCGTTAGGGCATACGCAGGCATTAATTATGTAATTATCTGAGGTGTAAATGGCGTGGAATTTTTCGCTCAAATAATGCTGCGTTATATAACTACTTTGAGCAAAAAAATACATTTCGTACTTTTCTTTAATTGTTAATATGCCTATGCGCAAGTCGGCAACTGGACGTGTAAATACCAGTGGTAATAAGTGATTGCGCTGTGCGCTATCGTGCAATAAAATATTCATTGAGCTATGCTAAAGTTACTTAACCTCTTCGGTTTTTACAACACCGCCGTTTTTGTAGGTTTGTGTACGTACAAGTTTATCTCCTTCATAAAAGTAGCGTTTACCATCCCACAATTTATAGTTTTTAAACACACCATCTTGCTCTAATTGTTTGTTTTTATTAAATAATTTACTTTGTCCGTTTTCTACCAAGGATGCTGCTTTAGGCACTACTTTTTCTACCACTACAGGCACTTCAACCTTAACCTCTTCTTTTATTATTACTTTTTTCTCTTCTACTTTAACTTCGGCAGGAGCTTTTATAGTTAGTTTACGTTTATTGTTAGGGTCTGGCTTGCCTGAGTCTTCTATGCTTTTAACCGACGCTTCGTCCATTTTACCGCCATTAAAATTCTTTGTACTTTTTAAGGCTCCCGAGTAATAAAATTCTTTTTGTTCGCCGTTTTCTTTACCTCCATCCCATTTACCTTCTATCATGGTGTAGCCATTGTCATGAAAATATTTTTGTTCGCCCTCACGTTTACCATCATCACTGTATTTCCAATCGTAAAATAGCTGCCCGTTTTCATAATACATTTTGTACTCCCCTACCCATTTGTTGTTTTCCCACATTCCTTCTTCGGCAAGTTGCCCATTTTCGTGAAAAAATTTAGCATAACCTTTGGGTCTATTATTTTCGTAAGTAATTTCGCTTTTGGTTTTTGATGTAGGGAAATAAGCCTTCCAAACACCTGTTTTTTTGCTCGCTACATACTTCCCTTCCTCCACTGTTTGATCGTCGCGGTAGCCTGGTAATTTTTTGGTGCTGTTTTTTACTACCCATTTTCCCTGGCGCAAATTGTTTACGTCCATGGCGTTAATTGTGTCTTTTCCATCCATATCAAAGGTTTGGGCAAACACTGAAGTAAACATAATTGATAGAAATACAGAAAGAATATATTTTGAAAGCATATTAAATGAATGGTAAATAAGGGATAACAATTGCTAACAAACATAAAAAATAAACATTAGTATTCCAAATTAGGTTTACAATTGTTTTTAAACACGTTTTGATTAAAACTTTAAAGTGTGTTTTAAGTGTTAGTTGAAACAAAAAAAAAGTTTTTGGCTAAAGCAATTTATATTTTATTACAACTTATGCGCTAAAGAGAAAAGTGATGGATAACAAAGCAAGTAATCATCAAATGAGCTGAGTGATATTATTGCTTCATTTTTTCAATACCTTCTATAAGCCACGTTTGGTATGCCTTGGCGTTAGGGTCATAGTGTTTTGGTGCGTTTAACATTTGCTCGTTATTATCAAGCAATATGTACATAGGTTGTGTGTTTGTTTTATAAACTGATGCTTGTAAGTAGCTCCATTTATTGCCAATAGTTTTAATGGTAAAATCTCTGTCGCCCAATTTTTTTATGGTTTGTTCAGCAGCTGGCAATTCGGTTTTATCATCTACATACAAACTTACCAATACCACGTCACTACGCAATAGTTTATCTATTTCGGGCTGTTTCCATACACTATTTTCCATTTTACGGCAGTTTACACATGCCCAACCCGTAAAGTCTATCATAAGCGGTTTTTGTTGTTTTTTAGCTTCTTTTAATGCTTCATCATAATCGTGGTAACAAGGCAAATTATTAGGGCAATGTTCTTTTTGCGTAGTTGCCACAGTATTTACTGTAGCTATGTTATTGTTACCGCTCATGGTTGCTTCGCTGTAAAAATCGGGAGGAGGAAAACCCGCTATTAATTGCAGAGGTGCATTGCTTGTTAAACCTGGTATTAAATACACAGTAAACGAAAAACTAATTATTGCAAATAACAAACGAGGTACACTTATAAATTTTAATTCACTATCGTGCGCTGTTTTAAATACTCCTAGCAAATAAGCAGTAAGTAACCCAAATACTGCAATCCAAATACTTAAAAACACCTCACGTGTAATATAGCCAGCTTGGGTAACTAGGTCGGCATTACTTAAGAATTTCAATGCTAAGGCAATTTCTAAAAAACCCAATACAACTTTAACAGAGTTTAACCAACCGCCTGATTTTGGTAATGAATTTAACCAACCTGGGAATGCTGCAAATAAACCAAACGGTAAAGCTAATGCGCTACCAAAGCCCAACATTACCCAAAAAGGACCGCTAATAGCACCACTCGTAGCACTATCCACAAGCACAGAACCAACAATAGGACCTGTACAACTAAACGATACTAATGATAAACTAAATGCCATAAAGAAAATACCTATTAACCCGCCTCTGTCGGACTGAGCGTCCATTTTATTTACAAACGATGAGGGCAACACAATTTCGAACGCACCCAAAAAAGATAGTGCAAATACTATGAGCAATACAAAAAATGCAATATTAAAATAAACGTTGGTACTAAGAGCGTTTAAGGCATCGGGGCCAAATAGTTTGGATACACCCAAGCCTAGTGTTAAATATATGAATATAATAGAAGCGGCGTACAACAATGCATTACTGATGCCTTTTGCACGCGTTTTACTACGCTTTGTGAAAAAACTTACCGTCATAGGTATCATAGGGAATACACAGGGTGTAAGCAATGCTGCTAATCCAGCTATAAAACCTTCTACTAACAACCCCCATGATGAACGCGTTTTTTCGGGAGGTGTAGTGTTGTTATTTTCAATATTTGTTTGTGACATTTCTGTTGTATCTTCAATGCCTGAAGCATTAGTTACAACAGTATTTTGCACACTTGTATCAATAACATTTAACGTTTCGGTTGCGCCTTCTACAGGTATACTAAATTGTATTATTTCGGGAGGAGAGCATGCTACAGTATCGCACGCCATAAACTCTAATTCGCCAGTTATAATTTGCTTACCTTTAGATAAAACCTCTATCTCTTGAGTAAATACGGGCTTACCCTCGTGGGTAATTAAATAACTGTCTATAAGGTCGTCGTACTCCTTGTGTGGCTTAGGTTCAGTGACAGTACCTATTAGTTTTATGTTGGCATTTTTTGTAAAGGTAATATGTGTTTTTACACCCGCACCTTCGGGTTGCTTTATACTGTATATGTGCCAATATTTATCTATGATAGCGGTAAATTTTAACGTAGCTCTATTGCCTGTGCTTTGCGCTGAGCCAAACGTCCATTTAACAGGAGATTTTATTTGTGCTTGTGTAGTTATTGCAAATAAAAAAAATGCAAGTGTGGTACTTAATAGGTGCTTTGTCATGGTGAGAGGTGTTAAATTTATTATGGTTCAAAATAAGCATTATTTACATTGAAACTACGTAACTGTTGTTACACTAACTTAGATTGAAAATTACATATAGTTTGTACGTAAGATAACAACAGTAAAAATAGCATAAATTAATTTGACTATCCTAAACTATTTACATAGGTTTGAATAGTTATTACTAGCAACTAAAAATTTTACACCATGAAAATAGTTTACCTAAAATGGAATGTGTTAAGTACAATTATACTATTGAGCGCCTGCCAAAAAACAGAGCTGTTGCAAAACCTAAGTATGAATAACAATGCTAGCAAACTAGCTGCAAATGCAAAAAACACAAGTGCTACAACGGCAGTAGGCAATTCGTCGCCTACCCCTACTGTATATCCTAAAACAACTATTGCTACCGTAGCTACCATCCCTGTGTATAAATTAAGCAATTACAATTGCGTATTGTACAAAGCAGGTTTTGCGGTTGACGCCGATGGTTCGCCCAATGCGTATGGGCCTAACAATAGTGGTTTGGATTATACCGCAAATGCAGGCAGCACAGGCAATTGGTGGGGTGTAGTTACTGATAATAGCGGGAATCCTATTATACAAACCGCCACCGACCCATCACCTGGTATGTATGTATCTACTACATCGTTGGTAAATAGTTCGTACGTTACTACCAACCCTTTGCGTTACGTAAATTCGGAAACCGTTCCTTATTTTGTTATACCCACAGCAGTAAGAAACACAGGTAGTATAACCATTGGCGATATTGCATTTGTGTATAACAAAAACAACAAGAAGGGGTGTTACGCTATATATGCCGACTCGGGCCCTGCGGGTAGTTTAGGCGAAGGGTCTATTTATTTGGCTACGCAATTGGGTTTAAATGCAAGTCCTAAAAACGGTGGCACATCAACAAAAATAATAGAGTATATTATTTTTCCTGGTACAGGTTTTGGACAAGGAACTATACCTACGCTTACCAAAATAAACAACATAGGAGCTGCTAATATGAAAAAATTAGGAGGTGTAGAATTAACCAAAACATTATAACAAGTTATGAAAACACTACTCCTAATTTTTGTATTGATGAGCGAATTAGCATTGGCACAAAAAACATTTACCAACCAAAACAATAACACGCCACCTAACGCTGTAAGTAATCATAAAACAAGCAACACAGCCTACGATACATTAAAACCACCCTCGTTTTCCGCAGCATGTTATACTACTAATAACACACCCAATACACTTTATTTTACTGATTATTACGCTCCGCGCGATTCGGGTTTTGTAACAGGCAACAACGTATATGGCGACTTGGAAAAAGCACAATTATACTATAACAGCAACGCACTTACTATTGTGGGATGCTTAGCAATGGTAAGGATTGCCTCGTCGGGGAATAACGCATTGGTAGGTAGTTTAATAAAAATATATGATGTAAATGGCAACGGAAAACCTGGTGTATTGTTGGGGACAAGTAATTTTATAGCACAACATTCGTTAGTAAATAATGCGTATAACACATTTACTTTTACACCTGCTATAAATGTTGCTACCGACTTTTTTGTGAGTTATGTATTACCCAACAATGCAGGCGATACCACAGGCATTTATAGTACCTACAGCAATTGCCATTCATCACAAATACTAGCTGTAGAAAAAGCCGTTGATAATAGTTGGGGTACAATACGAGGTAACTGGAATTTTCCTACAAGTGTAGATATTGATTTGGCACTCCTACCTTTGTTACCAAATACTACAACAACAATTGATGAAAATACCGTTAACCAACTTAATTATACTATTACGGCCACATCACTTATAGTTAATACAAGCAATAGAAATGCACGCATAAGTGTGTATGACATGTTGGGAAACTTAGTTATAAACACTACACTTACTACTAGCCATATAAACATAGCCGCATTAAATTCGGGAATGTATTGTGTGGTACTGCAAGGCAATAACAACGAGGTTTTTAAGGGAAAGTTTGTTAAATGGTAATGAGTGAATCAATTACGAATTAAAACTATTCTAAAATTTCTCTTTAAAAAATATATAGCCCACGGTTTAAACCGTGGGCTATATATTTTTTAAAGAGAAATTCGTAATTAAGTTAAATTTTTAGACCGTTACTTTTGGCTAATATATTTATCATTCGGTAAAGTATGCGAGCAGCTACATTAGCATCGTATTCGTTGTTTCTAGGTGCTACTTCGTTAATATCAAAACCTATAATTGTTTTGCCTGAAGCTATCACTAACTCTAACAAATGTAATACCTCCTCGGTTTCAAAACCACCAGATACTGGCGTGCCTGTGTTAGGGCATAATTTAGGGTCTAATCCATCAATATCAAAACTAACAAATACCTTGTTGGGCAATGCTTTTACTATGTCTTCGTGTATTTTTTTAATTGATTTACCAGTGTATTGTGCGTGTTTAATATCTTTATCAAAAAAAGTTTTTATACGCCCTTTGCTTGTAGCTATAATTGTATTTTCGGCTTCGCAATAATCGCGTATGCCTACTTGCACAAGCGTTTTTACTTCTTTTATTTTAAGTGCGTTGTACATAATGCTTGCGTGCGAATATTCAAAACCTTCGTAGGCGTTACGCAAATCTGCGTGTGCATCTATTTGCAATATACCAAAATCGCCATGTTTTTTGGCCATAGCTTTAAATATACCCAGCGGTGTAGAATGGTCGCCACCAAGCCCTACCACTAGCTTGCCAGCGTTTAAATAATTAGATGTTTCTTGCTCTACCCAACTTACCATGTTTTGGCAAGCCTCATTTATAACAGCCTGAAACTGTATGTTTTCCACACTTTTTTCATCATCGCCATTGCTTAAATTATCTATGTAGGTTTCCACGCCTGAGCGCAAAAGTTTGCTTTGTTTTTTTAGTTGTGTATTAATGGGAGCCATAGCTACACCTAGTTTCCAAGCGTCTTTAAAAAATGGGTCGTATAAATCTACCTGATACGAGGCGTTAAATATTGCCTTAGGTCCTTTGCTTGCTCCTGCAGCATAGCTTACAGTTACGTCCCAAGGAATAGGCAGTATAACTATTTGCGATTCTTCAATTGTAAATGGCAAGCCAAATATGCCATTATTTAAGTTTGCTACGCTGTTAGGATTAAACGATTTTATTTTTAATTTGCGACTCATGTTGTATTGGTTTTTAGTTATGTTTTAATAAATGTAAGTATAATTGTAAAAAATATGTAAACCGAATTTTAAATTTAATATTTATTGCACGTAATTGTGTTATTTTTCTACCCACGAAACATCGGTACACTCGGCTTGTAATTGCATTATAGTTTTGTTAAATATGGGATGAAGAACATTTGGGGCAATTTCGCATAAGGGTACTAATACAAAATTTCGTTTGTGCAAGTGTGTGTGAGGAATGGTAAGAATTGTAGAGTGTATTACTTCGTTGTTAAACAATAAAATATCAATATCCAAAGTACGCCCTTGCCACTTATTGTAAGCGGTGCGTGCGCGCCCAAAATTATGTTCTATACCATTAATAAAATTTAACAATTGTACGGGAGTGTATGTAGTACTTATACAACATACTACATTTAAAAAATGTGCTTGCTCCGTAATGCCCCAGGGCTGGGTTTTATAAAGGTTTGATGTTTTTATTATGTTACACTTTTCATCAATATCTATAGCCGATAATGCACTATGCACTATTGCTTGCATATTGCCCATATTGCTCCCTAAAGACAAATAAACAGTATTTACCATAACACTCATTTTTTACCACAACAGTTTTTAAATTTTTTGCCGCTGTTACAGGAGCAAACTTCATTACGCCCAACTTTATTTTTGCCTTGCAATAAATTTTGTGCAGTATCGGTTTTAAAAATATGTTTTAGCAGTGTATATAACTGTGGGTGTTTGGTTTTTAATAATTGTGGACGCTCAAAAAAGTATTCGCCCACTACGGCAAAAAATTCAGCCTTGCTAGTACCTCCATAAGGGTCAATGTCGGACTTACCATCGTTTATTTCGGCTATGTTTTCGGCCATTAAATTTATCCATGGAATTACGTATTGTTTTTGCAATAAATTTTCAGGAATGCCATCTGTTGCCCCATCTGATTTGTCAATTAAATGTACAAATTCGTGTATGGCAGTATTGTGTTTATCCGTTTCATTTGCAAAGCCTAAATGCAATGCAGGCTTTGATAATATAACGCTTCTGTTCATAAAACCATTGCCTACCATACCTAATATTTTGCGGTCCTTGCCAACTGTTTCGTACTCCTTATTAAAACTACTTGGGTACAATAGTACTTCTGCTATATTGGTATATCGCCAATTTTTAAATGCAAATATGGGTATAATAGCACTTGCGGCAACAAGCAATTTATCAGTATCATCAATGGATGTATCAACTCCTGTAATACGTACTGTGTTTAGAAAATATAAAATCTCTGTTTCAAATCGTGTTTTTTCAATAGTGATTAAGCCATTGTAAAATGGTATTTTTTCGGTTAAGATAATACGCCACTCTACCTTAAAAAAAAGGGGAGCATCCTCCACTGTTTTTTTATTCTTTACTAATAATAAAAAAACAATGGCTATAATTATTAAGATTGTTATAAATACTTGCACAAGACGTGGTGTACTAATTAAGATGTATATATTTACCACTTCAAAACTAACACTAAATAACATATTGTATAATGAAACAATTTTTTAAAAATGTATTAAGCTCGTGCTTCGGAATTTTTTTTGCAGGAGTATTGCTTTTTGTAGTAGTAATAGGCTATGTAAGCTATAAAATAAGTAGTATAAGCAACGACGAAGCTAATGAAGTACTTATTGAAAACAACAGTATTTTAAAACTAAACCTTGATGCGCCGATAAGCGAACGAGAAAATAAAGATCCGCTGTCGGGCTTTAATTTAAAGGGTTTTAGTGGTGATAACAGCCTTGGACTGTTGGATATACTTAAAGTAATACACATAGCGGCCACTGATGATAAAATAAAAGGAATATATATAGAAACGTCGGGGGTGAGTACCAACTTAGCCAATGTAGAAGAAATTCGCAACGCGTTAATTGAGTTTAAAAAAAGTAAAAAGTTTGTGTGGTCATACAGCGAAATGTATTCGCAAACTGGCTATTACTTATGCTCGGTTGCCGATTCGGTATGGCTTAATCCTGTAGGTATGGTAGAGTTTAAGGGTATGGTATCGCAAGTAATGTTCTTTAAAGGAGCGTTAGCAAAATTAGAAATTAAACCCGAAATTATTCGTCATGGTAAATTTAAAAGTGCAGTAGAACCATTAATAAACGACCACTTGAGCGAAGCGAATAGATTGCAAATACAAACTTACTTAGGTACGTTGTGGTCGCACTTAAAGTTGGGTATAAGCACTGCTCGCAAAATAAATGTGCAAGAGTTGCAAGCAATGGTAGATAACGCAAAAGTTACCAATGCTAAAACAGCACTACAACATAAATTAGTAGACAGATTATTATACAAAGACCAAGTATTGGAGCGCCTTGCAAGCCAACTAGATGTAGCTACTACAGATGATATAAAAATGACTTCGTTAGCTAATTATATAGATGCTAACGAAAACACAACTTACGCATCAACCATCAGTACTAAAAGCGCAACCGCCAAAAACCGTATAGCCATAGTGTATGCTAATGGCGATATAGAAAGTGGTAAAGGTGATGACGAAACTATAGGCTCTGACCGAATAGCACAAGCCATACGCGAAGCACGCTTAGACGAAAATATAAAAGCAATAGTATTACGTGTAAACTCACCAGGAGGTAGTAGTATGGCAAGCGATATTATATGGCGTGAAGTAATGCTCACCAAAAAAGTAAAACCTGTGGTAGTATCAATGGGGGGATTAGCAGCATCGGGCGGATATTATATAGCATGCTGTGCCAATAAAATAATAGCCGAACCTACTACTATTACTGGTAGTATAGGTGTATTTGGCGTACTGTGGAATGGTAGTGGTTTACTCAACAATAAATTAGGAATAACTGTAGATACTGTAAAGACAGGGCGTTTTGCTGATATAGGTACAACCACTCGGGCACTTACTGCTACCGAACGTGCTATTATACAACAAGAAGTAGAAACTATATATGATGATTTTATTAGTCGTGTAGCCGAAGGACGACACATGACTAAAGCGCAAGTAGATAGCATAGGGCAAGGGCGAGTATGGACTGCTATTGATGCACAAAAAATAGGTTTGGTGGACGAACTTGGTGGTATAGACAAAGCTATAACAACGGCTGCTACATTGGCAAAATTAGATAGTTATAAACTATATAGTTTGCCAAAACAAATAAACCCGTTTGAAAAAATAATGCAAAAAATGGGTGCATCAACTACTGAAGCAAATTCTCGTGCTATGCTCGGAGAAGCTTATCCTTACTACAAAGCATTGCACAACGCAGTTAAACACAAAGGTATACTAATGCGTACCGAATACGATGTAATATATTAAGAAAAAAATAAAATATACAACACCAATTAAAAACTGCCTTACTAAGTTATAGTAAGGCAGTTTTTGATTTATGATAAACTACTGTGCGCTAAAGCATTGAGTTTTACTCCGTACCCAACGAATCTATCAATACTGGAAGTTCGCCAGCTACACTACTTAAACTATCGGTACGTAGGGTATCTGTGCGCTCCCAAGGTGTAGGACAATTGTACTTTTTGGTTATTTTGGTAAATGGTTTAGGGAATTTACTTGGTTTAAACGAGCATTTTGGGTCGTTAAAACAATGTTCTACATACTTTGCAAATATTGGTAATGCAGTACGTGCTCCTTCGCCCAATGATGATGTTCTAAAATGTATACTACGTTCGCTTGCACCTACCCACACGCCTGTAATGTACTGCGAAGTTATACCCATGTACCAACCATCGCTGTGGTTGCTACTTGTACCTGTTTTTCCACCTATTTCGTTACCGTTTTTAAACACATCAAAGGCCCATAATGCTTGCGATGTGCCACCAGGTTCTTCAATACCACCACGAAACATGTGCAGCATAAGCCAAGCGGTTTCTTCGCTTAATACTTTTTTGGTTTCAGGCAAAAACTCGTGTATTAATTCTCCTTTACTATTGTAAATGCGGGTTACAAGCATAGGTTCGGTGTGTATACCTTTATTTAAAAATGTGCCATACGCACCTACCATTTCCCAAACGGATACATCATTACTACCCAAACATATGGAAGGCACTGCTTTAAGTTCACTGGTAATGCCACATTTTTGAGCGTATTCTTTTACTTTATCCCAACCTAATTTTTCGGTAACTTGTGCTGTTACCGAGTTTACTGATTTGCCCATAGCTCTTCGCAAAGTCATTTCACGACCTGTAAATACCCAATCGCTGTTGTGTGGACTCCATGTTTTTTTCTCGCCGTCCTCTACATAATTAATAGTTACGGCCTTATCAACAAATTTGTCGCAGGGGCTATAACCATTGTCAATAGCTGTTAAATAAGCAAATGGTTTAAAGGTAGACCCTGCCTGACGGCGCATTTGTTTAACGTGGTCGTATTTAAAGTATTTGTAGTTAATGCCACCCACCCACGCTTTTACATAGCCTGTGGTAGGTTCAAAACTCATCATACCAGTATTCAAAAATTTTATGTAATAAATTAACGAATCTATACTGGAAAACGTGGTGTCTTTTTCACCCTTGTAAGTAAATACTTTCATACGCTTAGGTAGCATTAGCAAAGCTTGTATGGTATCGGCGTTAGTTCCAAATTTTTTTTTAAGCTGCTGATAAGCGGTAGTACGTTTCACTAATTTCTCAATAAAATTGGGTATCTCCTTATCATTTTCATCACGCCACGGAATTTGATTTTTCCAATGTTGGTCAAATAAACGTTGCAATGGACGCATGTGTTCTTGCACCGCCTCTTCGGCATGATGCTGCAAGCGAGAGTCAATGGTAGTGTATATTTTAAGCCCATCAGCATACAAGTCATAATTATTTTCTTTACACCATTTTCGCAAATAATTACTTACTGCTACACGCAAATAGTTGCCATTATCATCATTACCATTATCTATTTTTTTGGGGCTTATATTTAGTTTTAATTGTATTAATGAATCGTATGCACGCTCTTGTATAATATTGTATTTAAACATTTGACCTAGTACTACATTTCGTCTTTGGAGCGATGCTTGTGGCTTGCGTAGCGGGTTATAGTTGCTTGGTGCTTTAAGCATACCAACTAGTGTAGCTGCTTGGTCTATTTTTAAACTATCGGTTGAGGTATTAAAATACTGGCGACACGCCACTTTTATACCAAAAGAATTATTACCAAAATCAACCGTATTTAGATACATATTTATGATTTCGTTTTTGCTATACAAGCACTCTATTTTGATAGCAGTAACTATTTCTTTAACTTTGTATATAACTGTGCGTATTACAGGCACACGGCCTAGTAGCCCACGTGCGCCCGACTTACGCGTTTTAAATAAATTTTTGACCAACTGCTGTGTAATAGTAGAACCGCCTCGATTATCACCTTTAGCAGAATAATAAATAACCGCTAAAGATGCCAATGGGTCTATACCAAAATGATTGTAAAACCGCGCGTCTTCAGTGGCTATTAGAGCTTTTATAATAGTGGTATCTATTTTA
This sequence comes from Bacteroidia bacterium, assembly GCA_014376525.1. Lineage (GTDB taxonomy): Bacteria > Bacteroidota > Bacteroidia > UBA4408 > UBA4408 > JACMRI01. Next base: position 29,962 of record JACMRI010000121.1, read on the forward strand.
TCAAACCCAACTGGCGAACGATTTTCTTTATAATATTTTCCTATCAATACGCTATCGGCAGTGTATACCTCGCTGGCTATTGCAAACTCTGGGTTTTTAAGCTTTGATATAGGAATAGATGTACCAAACAATCCTAAAAAATTAACCTCCAACGCAAGTACAAAAAGCATGGCAAATTCAAACAACAATTTCACAGCTAATACTTTTTTTGCGCGTGCATTTAAGCCTATATAAGGTGTATTGTATTGCGTAAAAAAATAAATAAATTGTTCTTTTATACGTTCGGCTATTGGCATATATGATGGTTTTTTTTTTATTAGTATAAAGAAACAAAAATAGTTGAATGCAAATATTAGGGTGCTATTTTTTTATACTCTTTTTTTTGTGTGAAAATTTTGGTTTCAATTATTTAAAACTGGTTAACAGCTACAAACAATAAATATACGTAAATTAGCACCGCATTAAAATTAAAACAAACAAGTATGAATATTTCGTTAGTGGTAGCATTTGACAACAACTTTGCAATAGGCAATAACAACGATTTGTTATGGCATTTACCCAACGATTTGAAACATTTTAAAGCATTAACCACAGGGAAAACAATAGTTATGGGACGCAACACCTATGAAAGCATAGGCAAGCCATTACCCAACAGAACCAATATAATTATAAGCCGCAACACTAATTATGAAGCAAAGGGTTGTATAGTTGTAAACAGTTTGGATGCCGCAATTGCTTACAGCAAAACCATGAATGTGGATGAACTAATGATAATAGGAGGAGGACAATTATACATGCAAAGTTTTAACCTATGTACAACATTGTATGTAACCCACGTTAATTGTGCAACTGTGGCTGATGTGCATTTTCCGATTATTGATTATTCGCAATGGAATATAGTTAGTTCTGACGCACATGAGGTTGATGAAAAGCACAAATACAATTATACATTTGTTACTTATACCAAAAAATAATTCTACACTTAAAAAAACACATACGCTTTGAAATTATTCAAAAAAACATTCGTACTACTGTTAGTATTTACCTATACATTAACCTTTGCAGATATTGCCAACATTAGGTTTGATAACATAGGTATATCGCAAGGCTTATCGCAAAGCACTATAAACTGTGTAATACAAGACCAGTTTGGTTACATGTGGTTTGGCACGCAAGATGGGCTTAACCGATACGATGGTTATACGTTTAAAATATTTAAAGCAGGAAACAAACAAACCAATGGTTTAGCATCAAGCTACATTAATGCTTTATATGAAGATAAGCAAGGCAACATTTGGATAGGAACAGAAAACGGATTGAGTATTTATAATAGAAAAGAAAATAAATTTCAATCGTTTTTAAATGACTCTAAAAACCCACAAAGTATAAGCGGAAATTTCATAACAAAAATATATGCAGATAGCTGGAACACATTGTGGATAGCTACTGCTAACGGTTTAAATAAAGTTATTGTGGATACTACCACTGATAATAAAAAAATAAAATTTCAAGTATTTAAACACAGCCCAACAGCCAATTCTATAAGCGAAAATACGGTAAATGATATAGTAGAAGATAAAACAAATAATTTGTGGTTAGCTACATCAAACAGTTGTATAAATAGATACAATAGAGAGAAAAACGAATTTGTACAATACCCCATAAATAATACCTATAACTACAGTTGTAAAACGGTGTATGTAGATGAGCAAAATGTACTTTGGGCAGTAACATCATTGGGTTTATACTATTATAACAGGGCCGAAAAAAACTTTGAACCTATTGTATATGGTAGTTCTAGCATAGCCAACAAACTAAAAGAAGTAGGAATAACAGATATAAAACAAATAGAAAAAAATAAGTATTGGATAGCCACTACCAACAATGGATTATACCAATGGAACAATGCCACGCATACTTTGCAACACTACATGCAAAACACCCTCTCGGCAGGCAGCCTTACCGACAATAGAGTTACGGCAATACTCAAAGATAATGCTGGCGTATACTGGCTGGGTACTAGCAACGGAATAAGTAAATTTGACCCTAAAAAACAATATTTTAATGGATACAACTCTCTAGCTGATTTATCTAATGATAAAATATCTAACAATATATGGAGCGTATTAGCTAACAATAATAATCTGTATATAGGCGCTGATGATGGTGTGTACGTTCACAGTAACGAAACAAATACTACTAAATTATTAGCTATAAAATTTCCTTATAAAGGGGCTAATTTAACTTACACTATAAAACAATTAAACGCTACGGAGCTTGTTTTTGCTGGCAGTTATGGTGTGGTTATATACAATACGTTAACTTATACATACCGTACAGTAAGTAAATTAATAAACAAAAAAACTAAAGTAAGTAACTTATACATATATGATGTAATACCTGTAAACGCTAGTGAATTATTGGTTACTACTAATAGTGGTTTATACTTACTAAACATAAATTTAGCACAAGAACCCCAATTATTATCAAGTATTGAGACTAATAGTAACAATAGCTATAATAGAATAACACGCTCAAGAACACCTAACCAGTATTGGGTAGCCACTAATAATGCTGGCATATTAAGAGTAGTAAAAAACGGAAATAAATATAGCGTTACACCTCTCTCGTTTCCTAATAATAAATTAGCTTTTTTGAAAAAAAATTCGGTAATGCATATTTTTGAAAAAGAAAAAAACATGCTATGGATTGCCACTTTTGGAGGAGGTTTGGTGCATTTAGATATAAATAAAAATACGATAGAAATATTTGACGAAACACAAGGCTTAAGTAATAATTCTATATACGGAATAGTGCCCGATGATAAGAACAATTTGTGGTTAAGTACTAATAATGGCATATCGTGCTTTAACACTTTAACAAAAGCATTTGCTACGTTTCATGAAAGCGACGGCTTGCCTAGTAACGAATTTAACTTAGGGGCATTTGCTACAAGCCCCGATTGTAAAATTATATATTTTGGTAGTATAAACGGACTTACAAGTTTTAACCCATCAAACATAAAAATTAATACCATTGCTCCAAAGGTTATTATTAGTGCGGTAATGTTGGCTAATAAATCTTTGGAAGTAAATGAAAAAGGACCATTAAAAACTGATTTGGCATTTGCACAAAATATAGATTTAAGCTACAAAGACAACCTCATTACCATTGAGTTTGCAGCGTTACATTACAGTAATTCTAACAAAAATGAATACGCATATATGCTTGAAGGACTAGATGAAGACTGGAACTACATTGGCAACCGTCGCATAGCTATATACAACAAATTAAAACCTGGTGTATATTTATTTAAAGTAAAAGCAAGCAATAGTGATGGCGTATGGAGCAAAACTCCTACAACGATACGAATAAGCATTACTCCGCCATTTTGGGGTACCTGGTGGTTTCGTATTTTATTGTTTATAACATTAGCTTTGATAGGCTATTTATACTACCGCCGTAGGTTAGTAGCTATTATTAATTACCGCATTAAACTTGAACAAAAAGTACAAGCACGCACCAGCGAAATTCAAGAAAAAAACATACTCCTTGAGCAACAATCTATAGAACTTGCGGTAGAAAAAGAAAAATCGGAAAAACTTCTCCTCAATATTCTACCACAAGAAACGGTGGACGAACTTAAAAATAAAGGTAAGGCATCAGCCCGTCACTACCGCTCGGCATCAGTTATGTTTACTGATTTTAAAGGCTTTACCACTATAGCAGAGTCTTTGCGACCGCAAGATTTAGTGCGAGAACTGGATTCCTATTTTATAAAATTTGATGAGATTATAGAACGCCATCAAATAGAAAAAATAAAAACAATAGGCGATGCTTATATGTGCGTAGGAGGTGTGCCTGTGCGCAACAAAACTAATCCTATTGATATAGTGCTTGCGGGCTTAGAAATACAACGCTACATGCACGAGCTAAAGTTACAAAAGCAAACTGCTGGCAAGCCCCACTGGGACTTGCGTGTAGGCATACATACTGGCGAAATAATAGCAGGTGTAGTAGGTATAAAACGTTTTGCATATGATGTATGGGGCGATACAGTAAACGTGGCACAACGTATTGAAACAGCCTGTGAAATAGGTAAAGTAAACGTATCTGGAACTACGCACGAAGTAATAAAAGAATTTTTCGATTTTGATTACCGAGGTAAGGTAATGGCAAAAAACAAAGGTATGGTAGATATGTACTATGTACTGGGCATTAAGTCCGAACTAAGCTTGGACGGATTAGGAATAACGCCCAACCCTGCTTTTGTGGATAGACAAGAACATTTATTATATAGTAAAATTAATTACCGTAAAGCAGAGCAATACGTTATAAAACTATTGGAAGACAAATTACCTACAAACCTGTACTACCATGGCATACACCATACACTGGAAGTGTGTGCTGCTGCCGAGCGTATAGCAATAGCCGAGGGTATTGTAAGCGAAGATGTACACTTACTAAAAACAGCTGCCCTATTACACGATGCTGGTTTTACTCAACAATACGAAAAAAACGAGCCTATAGGCTGCGAATTAAGCCGAGATATACTACCACAATTTGGCTACAGTAGCAAACAAATAGAAACAGTAATAGATCTAATTATGGCTACGCAAATACCACATAAGCCACAAAACTTAATGGAACAAATAATGTGCGACGCAGACTTAGATTATTTGGGTACAGAAACTTTTAATGAAACTTCCAATAATCTCAAACGAGAGTTGATGGCATACGATAAAATAAAAACTGATAAAGAGTGGGACACAATACAGGTGCATTTCTTAACAGCACATTATTTTTTTACGGATACTTCTAAACAATATCGTGTACCACTAAAACAAATACACTTAGAAATTGTGAAGCAACGTTTAGCTAATTACATTTAAAAAAAAAATTGAAATAAAACTTACACACGGCATCTACTTTTTTACAATATTAAGCTACCTAAGTGTAAATATATTTACTCCACATTACCGCAAACCACAGTGGTCATATTATTAAAATACTGTTGCGATAATGTTTGTATTTGTTGCGATGTTATGTTGTGCAGCGTATCAAAATAATTATCGTAAAACGAGTAATCTAAATTCCAATCCACTAACGAGTTAAATTTATCTGCTTGCGCAAAAGCCCCGTCGGCACTACGTAAGAACGTACCCAACATATAATTGCGTACCGACGCCAATTCACTTTCGGTAACTAATTCATTTTGCATACGTGTTATTTCTACATCAATTTCGTGGAGAGTATTTTGCGTTACATCTGTACCTACTTCAGTACCTATAACCATAAAGCCCGACTGTTGTAACGATGCTAAACTAGCGCCAATACCGTAGGTGTAACCTTTTTCTTCTCTAATATTTTTCATTAACCGCGAACCAAAATATCCGCCCAAAATCATAGTAGCAACAGATAGTGGTAAGTAATCGTTATGGGTTTTGTTAAACATTAATTTGCCCACACGCACTGCGCTTTGTATGGCATTGGGCATATGGTGGCGTATTGTGTTTTGTGGCGTATGTGTAAATGTAAGCTGTGGCAGGGCTGTAACTGTTGTGCCAAATTGTAATTGTGTTTGTACTAATTTTATCTCCACATCACTTACATCACCTGCTATCATTAGTCGTATAGGTTTTGCATTTTTATAATAGGTAGTATAAAACTCTTTTACATCGTGTTGTGTTACGTTGCTATAATCGCTTGCACCATTTACATACATACCGTATTGGTGGGTATCTCCAAACAAATTAGCCGAAAACAAATTGCGACATACCGCATCGGTTTTTGTAGCATTTACGGCTAAGCGCTGTTGTTGTGTGGTTTGATATATTGTTAATTCTTTTTGTGGAAACGCGGCTTCATTTATAATTTCATTGATGATAGGAAGTACGTTTGCCAAATGTTTATTAAGGCAAAATAGTGCAATGGTAGCGTTATCTCGGTTACATTCGGTTTCTAAAAATGCACCATAAAAATCTAAGGTATTGGCAATATCTTGTGCGCTACGTTTACTTGTACCCTCGCGCAACATACTGGCTACGGTACTTGCTAATGTTTTTTTGTTTTGACATATACTGCCTGCATTATATACAATTTCTATACGAGTAAGTGGCTGCGAGCCAGCATTAATAACATACAGAGGAATATCGTTGTGGAGTACTATTAACTGAGGTTGTAATAATACAGGCTTATTGGCTAATGTAATGGGTGGTGCAATTGTTCTGTTGAGCATTTTTATTTATGTTTAAAATTTATTTTAATTTTAATTATTGTTTCTAAATTTAGATATTATTAGGGATGAAGATTGGGAATACATTTATCAACTATACAATACATATTATTCGTAATTATTAGTTTTATAATCCCAACACATCGTTCATAGTAAATACTCCTTTTTTGCCAACAAGCCATTCGGCGGCTATTACAGCACCTTGTGCAAATCCTTGGCGTGTATGTGCATCGTGGCTTATGGTTATGTTATCAATAGGGCTGTTGTAGGTTATACTATGAAACCCAACTACATCAGGCTTACGCAGGGCTTCAATAGGTATTTGAGTGTTGCTATTTTTATTTTCTAACAAAACCCAATCGTTATAATTATTGTTGTTTTTTAAAATATCATTGGCTAACGATATGCCTGTACCGCTTGGTGCGTCTAGCTTTTGTAAGTGGTGTACCTCTTGCATACTTATGTTGTACGAGGGGTAAGGCTGCATTAGCTGCGCTAATTTTTTATTTATAGCAAAAAATACATTTACGCCAATACTAAAATTACTAGCATGTAATAACGCTTGTTGCTGTTGGTTGCATTGGTCTGTAATGGTTGCTAATTCATTGTTCCAGCCTGTTGTACCTACTACCACAGGAATGTTTTTGGCAAAGCACGTATGTATATTATGTACTACAGATGTTGGCGTACTAAAATCTATAGCAACATCAGCAGTAGTAAATGCTTCAGTTTCCATCATCGAGAGTTTATTAGTACTTACCGTGCAAGCTATGGTATGCCCACGTTCTAAGGCAATGGCTTCAATCATTTTGCCCATTTTTCCGTAACCCAATAATACTATCTTCATCCTTACTTCCGTTGTTTACTATGTACATTTATATTTACCGTTAACCCTACATTTGCTTTCATAGCAAGGCTATTATTTACCCCAAAATTATAGTAGGGTTGTACGTTTGGTTTTATTTGCATCGATAAATTATCACTCACATCAAAGTACGCCAAATGTGCGTCTACAAGGGCATCTACTATGGTTGCCATATATACTACTACACCTACTAGCATAAAAATATCTCTACGGTTATGAAATTTTTCTTGCTCAGTAAACAAGCGTTGCGAGTTATATACAACACCATCTTTAAATGTTTCGTTACCCGCAACACTATCTATAGCTGTAAGGTAGCCTATTTTGTATTTTTTATAATTAACACCACTACTTATGGCCAAGTAACTGAGCGTACCTAATGCACCATAAACTATGGGTAGTTTCCAATATTTACGGTTATATAATTGTCCGCCACCTGGTAGTATGGCAAATGTTGCGGCTTTGCGTGGGCAAGGATATCCGCACTTTGCGGTATCTTTTTTGGGAGCAAAAACACTATCTCCCTCAGTAATTATAGTTTGGCTATACGTAGTTATGGGCAAGCTCGCAAGGAGTGTTGCCCATATACATACAATTAAAAACATGTTTTTAAAACCCACTACTAAATTATTCGGTTGGTAATTTTAATAGGCTTATAATGCGCTCCAAATCTACATCTGAACTAAACGGAATAACTATTTGTCCTTTGCCTGTAGCTCCTCGCTTTAAATCAATAGTGGTTTTAAAATGCGAAGTTAAATCGTTACCTAGTTTCTGGAAATTATAAGGCAATACTTTTAAAGTTGGTTTCTTTTTAGATTTTGCACTAGGTTTTTTGTCCACGCCACGCACCCATTCTTCTACTTGGCGAACGGATAGGTCATTCTTTATTATGTCGTGATATATTTGTAATTGCGTAGCTTCATCATCAACACTTACTAGTGTACGCGCGTGTGCCATAGATATTTCGCGGTGTATTATACCACGTTGAATTTCGGGCTGTAATTTTAATAAGCGTAAATAATTGGTAATGGTTGAACGTTTTTTGCCTACACGCTCGCTCATTTCTTCTTGCGTAAGGTTGCATTCGTCAATAAGACGTTGGTAGCTTAAGGCTATTTCTATGGCATCTAGGTTTTCGCGTTGTATGTTTTCTACCAATGCCATTTCCAACGATTGTTGGTCGTTGGCAATACGTATAAATGCTGGTATTTCGGTTAATCCAGCTAATTGCGAAGCTCTAAACCTACGCTCGCCCGATATAAGTTCGTACTTATCATAACCCATTTTACGTACGGTTATGGCTTGTATTATACCCAATTCTTTTATAGATTGTGCAAGCTCTTCAAGGGCTTCTTGCTCAAATTTGTTACGTGGCTGAAATCTATTAGCAACTATTTGGTCTATACGCAAGTTAGCTACCGAACCCGCAGTATTGCTAGACGGTAAATCGCCAGTGTAACGTTGTGTAATGTCGGTTTCGTTGCTTTCGAGTAATGCACTAAGTCCACGACCCATTGCGCTTTTTTTCATTGCCATGTAAAGTTTGTTTTATGTAGTTAAATAGTAGTATTCAAATATCTTAAAAATAAACGAATTATGGTAATTGTAAGTAGTAAATCTTTTGTAAAGATTGATGCATACATTTTTGGTTTAAATAAAAAATAGGCTATACCTATAATAAAAACCCTCATTGAGCTAAATTGTGGTTTAACTTACTATTTTTGCATTAATCATAAAAAAATAAACAATTACACATAGATGGTTTCAGTAAGCGATTTAACAGTACAGTTTGGTGGTACAACACTATTTGCAGATATTAACGTAGTAATAAATAAGCGTGAGCGTGTAGGACTTACAGGCAAGAATGGAGCAGGAAAATCTACGTTTTTAAAAATATTAGCGGGCGCACAAGAAGCTTCGGGCGGTGTTATAAGCACCCCCAAAGAGTTTACGATGGGTTATTTACCACAAGAATTATTTAACTATAGCGACCTTACCGTAGCGCAAGAAGTAAAACAATCGTTAAAAGAATTAGCCGCAGTAGAAGCTAAAATAGAACTACTTAACGACTACATAGCTCACTCCGAAGATTACGAAAGTCAAGCCTATATGGACGCACTTGACGATTACCAACACTGTATGGATAGGCTTAATATACTAGGTGCAAACAATATAGATGCAAGTATAGAGCAAGTATTATTTGGTTTAGGATTTAATGGTGTGAGTGTTCATTTTAGTATGAATGAGCTTAGCGGAGGATGGCGCATGCGTGTAGAATTAGCCAAACTTATACTACAAAATCCCGATTTACTATTGCTTGATGAGCCTACTAATCACTTAGATATTGAGGCTATTGATTGGTTGGAAAACCACTTAGTAACTTACGAAGGTGCGGTAGTACTTATATCGCACGACCGTATGTTTTTGGATAATCTTACCAACAAAACTTTTGAAATAGCCAACCGTGTGCTTACCGAGTATCCTTGCAATTATAGCAAGCATATTATACTTAAACAAGAGCGTAAAGAGCAATTGTTGCAAAAACAAAAGAACCAAGAAAAGTACATTGAAACTACTCAAAAATTAATTGACCAATATAAAGCAAAGGCTTCCAAAGCAGCATTTGCTCAACAATTGATGAAAAAGTTGGATAAATTGGAAGTTGTTGAAATAGACGATGAAGATGTATCTAATCTTAGTTTTAAATTTCCTGTAGCGCCACATAGTGGTAAAGTAAGCATTGAGGCTGCAGGTTTAAGCAAATCGTTCGAAACTAAAAAAGTATTAGACAACATAGATTTTTTAATAGCACGTGGCGAAAAAATAGCCATAGTAGGACAAAACGGACAAGGAAAAAGTACGCTTATAAAAATAATAGTAGATGAACTGCAGGCCACATCGGGCGTGCTTACACCTGGCCACATGGTACGCATTGGTTATTTTGGACAAACACACGCCGACGATTTAGACAAAGAAAAAACAATATTTGAAACTATAGACGAAGTAGCAGTAGGCGAAGTGCGTACACGTGTACGTAACATATTGGGTTCATTTTTATTTAAGGGTGATGATATTACTAAGAAAGTAAAAGTGCTTTCGGGTGGAGAAAAAACACGCTTGGCATTAGCCAAATTATTATTAGAGCCTTACAATTTTTTAATACTTGATGAGCCTACTAATCACTTGGATATACTTTCCAAAGACTTACTTAAAAAAGCATTAAAAAGTTTTGAAGGCACGTTGTTGTTGGTTTCTCACGATCGTGATTTTTTACGTGGAATAACTGAAAAAGTAATAGAATTAAAAGGCGGAAAACTTAAAGAATTTATTGGCGATATTGATGAGTATTTGGCACAACGTAAAAAAGAAAATAATTTTACATCAATAGCCGATGCAAAATCTACCGACAGCGTTACCGATGGTAAAGCCCAGTACCTTGCACGTAAAGAACAAGAAAAAGAATTGCGCAAAATAAAAAATGCAGTTAAAAAAATAGAAGAAGGTATAGAGCGAAACGAAACCAAAATAAAAGCAATGGACGAGGAATTACTTGCTAAGCCAACATTATTTAAAGACGCCACATTTACCACTAATTATAATAAATTAAAAGCAGAACTAAAAGGATACTACGCACAATGGGAAGAAAACAGTACCAAAGCCGACGTAATGGAGGCATAGTTGTTGTAACCAATTTTAATGTATATTCGCAATAGAATTTAAACAAAAAACGAAAACAAATGAAAAAAAATTTATTAGTAACACTAGCATTAAGCACTGCCTTAACTGCTAACGCACAAAGACAATGGGTACCACAAGCAGTAGGTGTACCAATAACTGGAACAACCACAAAACTTGCAACCGACGTAAATGTTGTAGATAAAGATAACGTATGGACATGGTTTCGTAGTTCTGTAAGTACTACTTACTTACGTCAGTATTCTTACACTACTAATGGCGGTGCTAGTTGGAAACCCAAAACCTTAAACTCATCACCAGCTATTACTAACTTAGACATTGCTAATATGTCAGTAATTGATAGTAGTTATGCGTTTGCATCATTGTATCCTCCAGGATCATCAGGGGCTAATCAAGGCGTGTACAAAACAGTAAATGGTGGTCTTAGTTGGACAAAATCTACAGTTGGTAAATTTGCAGCAGGAACATCTTTCGTAAATTGGGTGCATTTTTGGAACAAAGCGAAGGGTGTATGTATGGGAGATCCTGCAAATGGAGGATTTGAAATATATACAACTGTTGATAGTGGCACTACATGGACACGTATAGATACAACAATGGCACCAGTATTAAAACCTACAGATGTAGATGAATATGGTATAGTAAATTTATTTGATGCACAACCAAATGGTTTAGTATGGTTTGGTACTAATCACGGTCGTTTATTTAAGTCTGCAGATTATGGTACAACATGGACAGTATCAGCCTCAGGCTTTTCGGCAGTAGGTAACACTACACAAGCATTTACCACTATTCAGTTTAAAAACGATACTGTTGGAGTTATAGTTAGCCAGCATGTAACAAGTAATAAAATAGATACTGTAAATGTACAAATGACCAAAGATGGTGGTACAAGTTGGTTAAAATGGAACTACTCTGGCCAGTGGAACCCTAGCGATGTATGTTTTGTACCTGGAACTAACAAGGTAATTACCGTAAATAATTTACAACTAGCACCTAGTTTTACTTACCAAGTTGGTTCTACTATTTCTACAAATAGTGGTGTTACATTTGGCTACCAAGACTCTATAAATTTATTATCAAGTGTTTCATTTGCTAATGACTCTGTAGGTTTTGCTGGAGGTTCAATTAGTGCTGCTGGAGGTAGCAAAGGTGTATACAAATGGGATTATGCACCATTGGTTAAGTTAGCAAATATAATGGCTGCAACCAATTCGTTGTCAATATATCCTAACCCTGCCAACAATATATTAAACGTATTAGTACCAAGCAAAAAAGCGCAAGTTATAGTGTATAATATGTTAGGCGAAATGGTGTATACTACAACCGTTAATGATGGTCGTTTAACACTAGACATTACCAACTACACTAGTGGTGCTTATGTTGTACAAGTTATTGATGGTAAAACCAAATTGACAAAAAAATTCATCAAGGAGTAATTAAACAATCTTTATATTTAAAAATACAAAAGGGAGCGTAACAGCTCCCTTTTGTTTGTTTAAAAACCACTTAAATTATAGAATTAATTATTTTATCATACCCATAAAAATTTATTATAATTTAATATTATCAATAACAATTTTTTGTAAGATGCTTTCGCCAAAACAACTACAGTTTAATTACACAAAAACTTGTTGATATAAAGCTGTAAATATTTTAACTGCACTTTGTGACAGTAACCTAACAGATTTTGTCTTGTTGCAATAAGTATCCATATTAAAAAAAATATTAGTAACCTATTTACTCAATATTTCTACTAAGTGTATTTTCATTATAAAATATTTACATACAACGTGCTCTTGTCTGTAACTAATACACCTAACTCTATCAATAGCCTCTTTTTAATGTTTCATCTATTGCTTCATCAATATTGTTTTGTAGCGCTTTTGCTTTAAAACAACAACAGTGCTTCGATTACTTACCAATAAAAATATCCTTCAAAAGTGTTAATTCTGCTAGTATTCACGCGTTAAATTTTCCTTTTACCCCTGATTGCTGAGCTTGACCAAAATATTGCTACTTATTACCCTTGTCAAGTTTTAATTGGTTTATAAATTTTGTTAGAGTGTAGATAACACCTATTTTTTATTAAATACAACCTAAGTTTTTAATTATTACATATTCTCAATAACATAAATTAAATATAAAGCCGCACTGTAGCATTTACAGTACGGCTTTTTAAAACTAGTGTGTAATCGCTTATTTATTAATAAACAATTTTTGAGTGTGAATGGTAGCTCCCGTATTTATTTGTACTACATAAGTACCATTAGCTACATTATTTAAATGTATAGTGTTTGTAGTACTCGTGTGTGTTGCTTTATACACTACTTCGCCTATTACGTTAAATATAGTTATGCTTGCATTTGATGAGTTTAACAATAGTGTAAACTCTCCATTGTTAGGGTTAGGATATATGTTTAGTAATGTAGTAACATTTAAATTTTTAACGGCAACTGGTTGAGATATTACACTATCCGATTTAATACAAAAATCATCAAATGCAATATTGCCTAATAACTTGGTGTAAGCAAATTTTAAGTAATGTTCAGTACCATTAAGCACAAACGATACAAACTGACCAGAAGTAGCTATATTATTTTTGTTTAATGTAGCTAAGAGTGTCATTGTACTGGTATTAGCTCCTACAAACACCTCTAGTTTACTTACAGTATCAAGGCTGTTACCTTTTATCCAAAACGTAACCGAATCGCCCGCTAATGCGTTAAATAGAGGAGTAATTAAGGTTGCTGTATTTACTCCAAACTTAAATGAGTTGGCACCACTTGGCCCTGCTGAAGTAGCTGATGTGTATACGTTACCAGTTGGTGAGGTACTTAAGCCCGAACCTGTCCAATCGGTAGGTAATGCCGCAGAACTACCTGTGTAGCTTGTAAAATTTTCGGTTAAGAAGCACGTTTGTGCAGGTGTAGTAACTACATTGGTAATAGTTACTAGTTGTGTAATAGTGTTTGAACATGTGCCCAATGAATCGGCAATGGTTAACACAACCGTGTAAGTATTGTTAGATAAATATGTAGCAGTTTCCATATTAGTATAACCCATTACAAAATTACCAAAATCCCAAGTATACTTAGTAGCAGAGGTAACCCCTGTTGATGTACTCATATAATTCACGTTACCATTAGTACCTATTACGTAAGTAAAACTGGCAACTAAGTTACATGTAGGTGCAACAACTATATTAGTAATGGTAATAGTTTTAATAATAGTATCGTTAGCGCAACCGCCAAATACTATTAATGTTGCATTATATGTGCCGTTTGTAGTATATTGATAATTAGGATTTGTAGTAGATACATTTGCAGAGGCATCTCCAAACGACCATAAATAATTGCTTGTAGTATCTACAGATGTATTAGTAAAATGTACTAACCCCATTGTATCCAAAGCATAAGTAAATTTAGCTTGTACATTACAAGGTTGAGTACTAGCAGAGTCCGATTTAATACAAAAATCATCAAATGCCATATTACCCACAGATTTGGTATAAGCAAATTTTAAGTAATGCTCAGTACCGTTAAGCACAATTGTTACAAACTGACCTGAGGCAATAATGTTGTTTTTATTAATAGTTTTAACCAATATCGTACTGTTTGTATCAGCACCTGCAAATACTTCTAATTTACTAAGTGTATCTATGCTATTTCCTTTTATCCAAAATGTAGCCGAATCTCCTGCTTTAACGTTAAACTTTGGAGTAAGCAAGTAAGCTGTATTGGTTTGAAATTTAAACGAGTTTAAACCGCTTGGTCCACATGAAGCTATTGTTGTGTAGTTATTGCCCGATGCGTTTAAATGTGCTCCTAACCAACCAAATGGTAATGCTGTAGCACTACCAGAGTAACCTGTAAAGTTTTCGCTTATAAAACAAGTTTGAATAGGTGCTACAGGTATATTACTAACTGTAACTGTTTTTGTGATGGTATCATTACAGCCGTTAGTAATTATTAATTTTACATTATAAATACCATTAGTTGTATATGTATGAGAAGGATTTACAACTGATGATGATGTAGCATCTCCAAAACTCCAATTATAAGTAACCACACTGCCTGTAGATGTGTTAGTAAAATGCACCAAACCCATTGTATCTACTATAAAAGTGTAATTAGCTACGATTGTACAAGCAGGCGTGGGTACGCTTGATACAGTTATAGTAATAATTGTAGAGTCGGTGCAAGCCAATGATGTATCTTTAAGTGTTAATTTTACATTATAGTTTCCGTTTGATGTATAACTATAATTAGGGTTTTGTACTGAGCTGGTATTCCCATTTCCAAAGTTCCAGTTGTAGGTTGTATTAGCTGTAGTACCAGTTGATGTACTTAAAAAATGTACTAAACCAGTGGTGTCATAAGTAGTCTGAAAATTACTAGTTAAAGCACATGGTACAGGATACGACTTTGCACAAAAATCATCGAAAGACAAATTACCTGCCGATTTGGTATAAACAAACTTTGCAAAATGGTGCGAAGCATTTACTGGCACAGAAAAAAACTGACCTGATGCAACTATATTTACTTTTTTAATAACTTTAACTAAAGTCATAGTAATAGTATCGACACCTAAAAAAACTTCTAGTTTACTTGTTGTATCTAAAGCATTTGCTTTTACCCAAAACAAAATAGAATCACCATTAGCTAAAGTAAAAGTGGGAGAGAATAATGTTGCGCCAGTAACTCCAAATTTAAAAGCATTAATACCACTTGGCCCACTTGAAGCTGCTGTACTGTAAAAATTATTTGACGCCGTTGTGCTAAGATTGGCTCCACGCCAACCTAATGGCAATGCTGTTTTGGAACCAGTAAAGGTGGTAAAGTTCTCACTTAATACACAGGTTTGTGCATTAGCCATAACAGCAGTTGCAATAACGGCTACTAATGTTGTAAATATTTTTTTCATGATATTTTAATTTAATTTATTTATAATATCACAAATATAAGTCATTTAAGCCGTATAATAACATTGTAAATTTTACAATGTTATTTTCTTAACTATTACTTAATATTAAAAGTAAGCATTAGAATTTAGTTGTTTATTAGCAATTTTTGTTTGTACCATTAACGATTACAAAACGAATACTTTTATATAAATTACTTATTTTTAATTATGTAGTTAAACCATTGTTTATATTGGCAGTGCTGTTGATAAGATTACTTTTAACGATATAGTTTGTTAGCAAGTTTAACAGCATTGTTAAGCAAAATAAAACTAAATAACCACAACATTTTTTTGTAATTATCTTACTAATTACCACATATGAATTAATAAAAAAATATAGTATTATTAAACCTCTTAAAAAGA